>CAINSX010000111.1 GCA_903853185.1 uncultured Opitutia bacterium | reverse complement strand
GACCAAGTCGAGGTGCCACTTGCCGACCTGGCCGGTGACGTAGCCGGCGGCCTTGAGGCGTTCGGCGATGGTCAGCTGCTCGAGCGGGAGGGGGCCCTTGTTATTGTCCTCGACCCCGAAACGTTGTTGGTAGCGTCCGGTGAGCACGCCGGCGCGAGACGGTACGCATTGCGGAGCGGAGACGTAGCCGCGCGTGAAGCGGACGCCTTCGCGGGCCATGGCATCGAGGTTCGGGGTGCGGATGTCCTTGTCCGAACCTTGGACGCCGAGATCCGCCCAACCGTGGTCGTCCGAATAGATAAGGATGATGTTCGGCTTGTCCGCGGCCAAGGCCGCGACCACAGGGAGGAGGAGGGCGAGGAAGCAGCGAAGCATGGTATGGTCTTACGGAGAGGTCGAGGTGACGCGCAGTCGACGGAATTCGAGGGCGCCGGCCTTCTCGCCGGTCGGGCCGCCGGATTCGCCGCCGAGTCCAAACGTCAGTTTCTCCTCGGCGATACAAGGGTCCGAGGCGCGGATGACATTATCGTCGACGGCGGCTTCCAGCTTGTCGCCGCTGAAGACGATGCGCACGTGATGCCAAGCCTCAGGGGGTAGTTGGACGGGCACTTTGGCGAGTTCCTTGTTCTCGCCTTTCTTGGGGTGGGCGAGGATGCGGAGTTCTTTCGTGGTCATCACGAGATGACAGATATGGCCTCTTTCCTGGCTGCCGTTGAAGATGATGCCGGCGAAGCTGGCTTTGCCGATGAGGCGGAAGTCGCATTCGACGATTCCGTCTTTCAGCGGCAGCTTATGCACCTTGACCGGACCGTGGCGGCGGGGGCCCGATTCGAAGCCGCGCAGGACGCCGTCTTTGGCGCTCCAAGTTCCCAGTCCCCAGAACCAATCCTTGGAGAGTTCCTGGTCGAACTTCTCTTCGAGGACGATCTTGGGCTCCGCGGCATGAGCCGCGACGGCGAAGAGGAGGAGGCCGAGGGCGCGCATCACTTCTTGGCTTCGACCTTGGTGCCGTTGATCGTGAGATTCTTCACGTCGGCGCTCTTGGTGCCGGCGAGCCAGCTGCGAGCCTTCTCGGTGGCGACGTAGGCGTGCTTGGCCTTGAGTTCGATGCCGTCGAGGTTGGCGGCCATCTCATCGCCCTTCCATTCGACGCGGAGGTGGTGCCATTCGCCCTGCTTGGCGGTGACCTTGGTCGTGGCGATGGTGTGGGAAGGGGTGACGGAGTCTTCGGCGATCGAGAGCGCGGTCGCCGTCACGACGACGCGGGCGACGTGTTTGGCGCCGTCGCAGCCGACGAGGAAGCCGCCAGGAGCGTTCTGGCGGAAATCGAGTTCGATGACGGCGGCGGAAAGGCCGACCTTATGCCAGAGCACCGGGACGTGCTTCTGCTCAGGGATGTCGATCATGTGCAGGACGCCTTCTTCGGGGACCCACTTGCCGCGGGCGACGTTCCAGTCAGCGCCGAGCGCTTCCTTGAACGAAGGAGTCGCCAGCGAAGGGAGGGCCTGCTCGTTGAGGAGCGGCTTGAGGTCAGCTCCGAAGGCGAGGGAGGCGAGGAGCAGGGGGAGGAGGGAGCGCATGGGTATGGAGTATAGAGTATGGAGTATTGAGTATAGGGGGAAGTGAGGGTCAGGGGGTCGGGGTGACGATGACGTCGTCGATCTCGATGCCTTTCTCGCCGCCGTTCTGCATCCAGAGGAGCTTGCGCTTGGTGGCGTCGAAATTCGGGCGCTTCAGGGTGTGCTTCCACTTGCCGTCGACGGACATGTCTACCGTGTCGCCTTTGAAAACGAGCTTCACCGTGCGCCACTCGTTGTCTGATAGGTCGACCTTCTCGGCCGGGAGGTATTCGTTGGTCCGGTAGGCCTTGCTGACCGGATCGGCCTCACGGGTGTTTTGGCGCAGCGGGTGCTTAGGGTCGAGGGTATGTGCGTCGACTTCGAGCACCACGGAGTCCCGGTTGAGGCGGACGCGGAGCATGTGGTCGACTGCGCCGAAGCCGTCATCGCCATCGACGAATAGCCAGAGCATGCCGCCTTTCTCGAGGTGACGGTACCGGAAAGACATCGTCAGGTCCTTGCCAGCAAGCGCCAGGTAGACCATCGGCGGGTATTTGCCGCCGCTGGAACCGTGCGTCCACATCACGCCATCCCGGATCGAGGTGTTCTTGTTGGGGAGCGGTGTGATGAACTTCTTCGCGTCGAAGGATGCGCCAAAGTCCTCACGGACGCTGAAGGTGTCAGGGGCGGCGACGAGAGCCAGCGGTGTCAGGAGTAAGCAGAGGAAG
>CAINSX010000110.1 GCA_903853185.1 uncultured Opitutia bacterium | reverse complement strand
CGTCGCCATCGCCGAGATGTGCGACGTCAAGCTACCGGTCGGCCAGAACAACTACCCGGTCTATATTTTCAGCGAAGGCGTGAAGCCCAAGGCCTCCGAGAAGATCGACGCGATCCTCGACGGCTACGAGCAGCTCAAGAACGGCCTGCTCGTCTCCGCCGGTAAGCCGGGCGACTTCGTCATCGAAGCCGAGAAGCGCAAGGCCATGCGGGCTAATGGTTCCTACCTGCTCGAACAGGTGAAGTCCGGCCTCAAGGAACGCTACGGCGTGGACTACGACGACGCGAAGTCCTGGAAGGACGAGAAGGTACCCGGCGTCGGCAAGACCAGCCCCGCCGAACTCTGCCGCCGCGTCGACTACGAGATGGGCGTCATCGCCGGCACGGGCTTCGTCGACTACTTCCTCATCGTCTGGGACTTCATCGACTGGTCGCGCAAGCAGGACATCCCCGTCGGTCCGGGCCGAGGCTCGGGCGCCGGCTCGATCGTGGCGTATTGCCTCAAGATCACCGATATCGATCCGATCCGCTTCGGCCTGCTCTTCGAACGCTTCCTGAATCCCGAGCGCGTCTCCGCGCCCGACTTCGACATCGACTTCTGCATGCGCCGCCGCGACGAGGTCGTCGGCTACGTGCGCAAGAAGTACGGCGAAGACCGCGTCGCCAACATCATCACTTTCGGCACGTTCGGCGCCAAGATGGTCGTCCGCGACCTCGCCCGCATCCGCGACCTCCCGTTCATCGAGACCAACCGCCTCGCCAAGCTGGTCCCCGACGACATCAACATCTCGCTCGAGGACGCCCTCAAGAAGTCCAACGAGCTCCGCGAGGAGGTCGCCATCAACCCACAAGCCGCGAGCATCATCGAGACCGGCCGCGTCATCGAGGGCATGGTGCGCAACTCTGGCAAACACGCGTGCGGCATGATCATCGCCGACCGCCCGCTCACCGACATCATCCCGGTCACGATGCAGGAAGGAGACCTGACGACCCAGTACGCCAAGGACCCCGTCGAGAAGCTCGGCCTCCTGAAGATGGACTTTCTGGGGCTCAAGACGCTCACGATCATCGACGACGCCCAGAAGCTCGTGCGCAAGCATCGCCGCCAGGCTGATTTCGATATCGAGAAGCTTGGCTTCGACGACGCCAAGACCTTCGCGCTCCTCAACGAGGCGAAGACCATCGGCGTGTTCCAGTTGGAATCCGGCGGCATGCAGTCGCTCTGCCGCAAGTTCCGCATCACGCAAATCGACGAGATCGTGGCGCTCATCGCGCTCTACCGCCCGGGACCGATGCAATTCATCGGCGACTACATCAAGGGCAAGGACGACCCCACCTTCGTCAAATACGCGCACCCACTCCTCGAGAAGGTCGCCAAGGAGACCTACGGCATCCTGGTCTACCAGGAACAGGTCATGGAGGCCGCCCGCGTGATCGCCGGCTACACCCTCGGCGGCGCCGACATGCTCCGCCGCGCAATGGGCAAGAAGATCCGCGAGGAGATGGAGCAGCAACGCTCGATCTTCGTCGAGGGCGCCAAGACGACCAACAACATCGACAAGAAGAAGGCCGAGGAAATCTTCGCCACCCTGGAGAAGTTCGCCGAGTACGGTTTCAATAAGTCGCACTCCGCCGCGTACGCCATCCTCTCGTACCGCACCGCCTACCTGAAGGCCAACTACCCGGTCGAGTTCATGGCCGCCGTGCTCACCTCCGAACAGGGTAACGCCGACAAGCTCGCCGAATTCATGGGCGAAGTCGAAGCCCTCGGCATGAAGGCGCTCGGCCCGGATGTGAACCAGTCCGACACCGACTTCACGCCGGTCATCAAGGATAACGCCATCCGCTTCGGCCTCGGCGCCATTAAGGGCGTCGGCGAACAGGCGGCCCGTAACATCGTTGCCGAGCGCGAGAAGAACGGCCCCTACAAGGACTTCGGCGACTTCGTCGGCCGCCTCGGCGAGTTCGACCTCAATTCCCGCACGCTGGACTGCCTTGTACGTGCCGGAGCTTTCGATTTCACCGGCGAAGACCGTCGCCACCTCGTCGACTCCATCGAGTCCGTCCGCCGCCACTTCGCCGGCGAGCGCAAGGAACGCGCCAGCGGGCAGGGTTCGCTCTTCGACATGCTCGGAGCGGAGGACGCCGGCGCCGCGCGCCCGACCGACCTCGTCCTGCGTAAGTCGGAGAAGATGCCCAAGCTCGAGATGCTCAACAGCGAGAAGGCCCTGCTCGGCTTCTACCTCAGCGGCCACCCTCTCGCCGACTACCATGGCCTCGACGAAGCCATCGCCACGCTGACCGTCACCCCGGACCGCATCGAGCTCGACAAGAAAGAGCGCCACACCGTCCGCATCTGCGGGATCGTCGGCGCCCTCGAGAAGAAGATCTCGAAGAAGGACAATCGCCCGTGGGCGCTCTTCACCGTCGCCTCGCGCTCCGTGACCATTCCCGTCATGATGTTCTCCGACGCCTACGATGCCGCCGCGCAGATCAAGGACGGCGAACTCCCGCTGCTCATGGACGGCTCGCACGTGATCGTCGACGCCCGCCTCAACTTCCGTGAAGAACGTGGCGAGTGGTCGCTCAGCGCACACGCCATCACCCCGCTGCGCCGCGCTCCCGGACTCATCAAGAAGATCCTCTTCGCCCTCAAGCCTGGCCCCGACGCCGGCGACTTCCTCGAGAAGATCGTGGCGCACACCCGCAAGGTAGACGGCACGACGATCGTCCAGGTCGGCTTCATCCAGCCTGATGGGCGCGTGCTCGTGGCCGAGGCCGCCCGCGGCATGACCACACGCTTCGATACCGAGACCTACGGCACCTTCGGACGCCACCCGGCCTGTGCCGGCGTCCAGATCGAACCTGTCGCGCCGACCCAGGCGCCGCAGCGCAAATACGGCCCACGTGCCTGAGCACCATGGCCAAGGTTTCGATTTATATCCGCACCTATAAGCGAGACATCGCGTGGCTGGACCTCTGCCTGCAGTCGATCCACCGCAACCTCAAGGGCTGGGATGAGATCGTCGTCGGGGTGCCAGAGGGCCAGATCGACCACCTCCGCTACCTGGAGTCCGAGCGTCGGATCGTCTGTCCCTATTTCCGCATGGACTACGTCGGCCAGCAGGTCGCCAAGCTCCAGGCCCACCGCTACGTCCGGGGCGAGTTCGTCCTGTTCGTCGACTCCGACGTCATCTTCCTGCCGGGCGCCAAGCTCAGTGACTTCTTCGTGGACGGACTCCCCTTGGTGGAAAAACGCCGTTATGTCGCCCTGCAGAAGGACGGCATGGCGGCCATCAAGTGGCAGCAGGCCGTGGAGAATCTCTATGGCGAGAACCCGGAATGGGAGTTCATGCAGGGTCATGGCACCCGCCTTTATCGCGTGAGCACCCTGCGAGATTTCTCCAACAAGTTCCCGACCATCGAGACCTACGCGCGCCACGTCCCGAAGCGCCTGTTCAGCGAATTCAACCTGCTCGGCTACTACGCCTGGAAGTACGAGCATGACCGCTACGCCTTCCGGGATATCGACAGTGTGCCCGCCCGCGTCCCGTCTTCCAAACAGTTCTGGACTGTCGATGGCCTCACTCCCGCCACCCTCACCGAACTGGCGACCTTGGGCTTCCGCCCGCGCTGGCCTTCCACGCTCTCGACCTGGGACAAGGCCAATCGGTGGCTTTCCCAGTCGACGCGTCACGCGAAACAGTGGCTGAATTCCCTTCGCCAACCGAAGCCGTGAACATGCGCCCGCTCCGCATCGCCTTCAGCGACTTCATCTTCAGCCGCAACGACCGCGACCGGATGGCGTCTTTCGACCCCAAGGACAACGTCTTCACCCGCCTGCTGGCCAAGGAATACGACGTGCGGGTCGTGCCGATGGCCGAAGCCGAGGTGCTCGTCTATTCCACCTTCGGCGAAGCCCACCGCGCCTTTCGCGGCCGCAAGGTCTTCTATACCTCCGAGAACGTCCTGCCGGACTTCGACGCTTGCGACCACGCGATCACGTTCAGCCACCTGCCGGACGACCCACGCCACTACCGCCTCCCGAAGTATGTCTTCTACGTCGACGACGCCCGCCGCCTCGTGAAAGGCGCCGGCTTCGACGCCGCGGCGGCCCTTCGCGCCAAGGCGAAGTTCTGCAACTTCGTGGTCTCCAACCCACGTTGTCCGCAGCGCAATCGCTTCTTCCGGATGCTCAACCGCCGGAAGCCCGTCGACTCCGGCGGCCGCCACTTCAACAACCTCGGCCGGCCCATCGCCGACAAGCTCGCCTTCGTCCGCGATTATAAGTTCACCCTCGCCTTCGAGAACTCGGTCTCCGACGGCTACACCACCGAGAAACTCGTCGAGCCGATGCTGGCGGGCAGCCTGCCGATCTACTGGGGCAATCCCAAGGTCGCCCTCGACTTCAACCCGCGCAGCTTCATCGACGTCTCGGCCTTCCCGGACTTCGCCACCGCCATCGACCACATCCTCAAGGTCGACGCCGACGACGCGCTCTACCTATCCTACCTCCGCGAACCCTGGTTCAACGGCGATACGCCGCCGAGCTGGTTCGACGAAGGCGAGCACCTCGCCGCCTGGCGCCGCTTCTTGAATAGCCCGTGGGTCGAGCATCCGCGCGTCTACCGTGATCGTGGCCTGCGCGACCACGCGCTCGGCACAGGATTGGGACGGCATCTTTCCAGCATCGGCACCAAGGTCGACGGACTGCTCTGGAAAGCCGGCTGGCGTTTTTGACAGTCGGAATTTCGCTCATTTGATTTGAGTCGGCGTTAAGGCGACCAAAGGTCTCCCGCGTCCTTCAACCATGCCACCTCTCTATGTGATCAACCTTGACCGCGACAAGGAGCGGATGGCGACGCTGGAGGCGCACCTGCGAGCCCGTGGCGTCGACTATATCCGCGTCTCCGCGGTGCTGGGCAAGGAGGTGCCGGACTGGGAGAAGCTGGTCGACCCGCAGCTCTACGCGATTCGTAACCGCCGCCCGACGCCACGGGCCGGCGAGATCGGTTGCACCCTGAGCCACCTCAAGGTCTTGGAACTCTTCCTGCAGACGAACGAGCCTTGGTGCGTGGTGCTCGAAGACGACGTCGAGCTCCTTCCGGACTACGCCGAGGTCCTGCGGGCGCTCGGCGAGAAAGACGACTGGGACCTCGTGAAGCTCTTCTGTTTCCATGCGGGCATGCCCGTCCGAAAGCGCCGCCTGGCGGGCGCGCATCATCTCGTCGTGCACCTCACCCGCACGACCTCGTCAGCCGCTTACGCCGTGAATCGCCGCGGAGCAGAGACCTTGTTGAAGGCGATGCGCCCGATCACGGAACAGGTCGACCACGCACTGGATCGCCCCTGGGAGACCGGCCTGCGCATCCGCGGCATCCGTCCGATGCCCGTGACCCTGTCCGCGGACGCGCTCATCTCGACTATCGGCTACGCCGACAAGGAAGGCCGCGATAATTCGCCCCTACGCCTCCTTCGTCTGCTTGGCTTCCGGACGCATAAAGAGACGCGCCGGTTCTTCCACGGAATCGCGGAAGGCTTCCTGCGCTAGGCAGGTGCGGCTGGCGACTAGCAGGGCTGCGCCACCTCGCGGAAGTGCTTCGCCACGTAGGCGATGTCTTCCGGCGTGATGTTGGCGTGGTTCGGCAGGTAGAGGCCGAAGTCATGCACCTTGTCGGCGACCGGCAGGTGCGTGACGCCGGACTTCTTGATCCAGAACGGCTGGCGGCCCATCGACCCGCAGACGAGCGGGCGGCACTCGACGCCCTGGGCCAGCATGTGCTTCGAGACCTCGAGACGGTTCTTGGCGTAGGTGCCGAAGGAGAAACTCGAGACGAAGCCACCTTCGCTGGACTGGGACCAGAACTCCGGCAGGGCCTGGCGGTAGAGCTCGAAATTGCGGGCGCGGATCTTGGCGATCTCGGGGAGACGCTTCAGCTGCAGGCGGCCGAGGTAGGCGTTGAGGTCGGTCGAGCGGAGATTGTAGCCGGCGTAGT
>CAINSX010000109.1 GCA_903853185.1 uncultured Opitutia bacterium | reverse complement strand
GCTTCGCGTACTGCTCAGCTTGGCGGGCGAGGATCTCGGGAGGACAACCATCGACGTAGGGATTGATCTTCGCCATCTCGGCGCGGTGCTTGTTGCCGTCGGCCCACCAGCGACCCCGAGGGATGACGTCGATGTCGAGTTCGCTGACCACGACCTTCATGCCGATGCCACGCAAGGCGATCAGGGTCTTCTCCAGCGCTTCATAGGGCACGCGGTCGATCTCGTAGTGCCCTTGCAGGCCGACGGCATGGATCGGCGTGTTCCGCGCCTTCAGCCGGGCGAGCAGACCCAGCATCTTCTCCCGCTTGCCGTCGAGTTCGTTGTTATAGTCGTTATAGATCAGCTGTGCCGAAGGGTCGGCCGCATGGGCATATTCGAAGGCCAGCGCGATGAAGTCCTCCCCCGCGGCGCGGGTCCAGCCGGACTCGCGCAGCTCGGCCTTGCCGTCGTCGAGCGCCTCGTTGACCACGTCCCAAGCCGAGATCTTGCCCTTATAACGACCGACGACCGTCTCGATATAAGACTTCATGCGAGCCAGCAGGACCTCCTTGGTGGCTGGCGCGGCGCCGTCCTGATAGAACCAAGCCGGCGTGCGGTCATCCTTCGCCCAGACCAGGCAATGGCCGACCACTTTGAGATCCTTGGAGTTCGCAAAGGAGACGAACTTATCCGCCTGCTCGAAATTCCAGGCCTTGTCCGCAGGACGGAGCGCCGCTGGCTTCATGCAATTCTCGGGCGTCACATGGCTGAACTGAGCCGTCAGCAAAGGCCAGTCCGCCGGGCGGTCGGGAATCCGGTCGGCCAGACCTACGCCGGAAGCCCAAGGCGAAGCCTGCCGGAGCGTCTGGGCCGACCCGGCGACGGCGGACAGCAAGAGAGCGAGAAGGAGGAACGTCGCGCGAGGCATAGGGACAGTTAGGTCAAGCCTGTGCGGAAAGTAAACCCCGCACCCAATACCCTAAACCTTGTCTGCTCGCTTGGCGCCCTTCGCCACCATCAGCTTCGACTGCTCGATACAGCTCAGCAGCTCATCGTACGTGAACTTACCCGGCATCATGCCCGCGCAGCTATCGATCCCGTTCGGGTGCGCATCGACGGCGGCCTTAAGTTCAAGCAAAGCCCGGCAGACCGCTACGCACGCCTGATGGTAGTCGAAAGTCACCGAGCTACTCCCCGCCGGATAGTTAGTCCGTGACCAGATGAGTTCGTCACCGCGGCGTTCGACGTTGAACGAATGCGGAATCCGGCCGCTCGAGCAGCGTCCGTCGCCGCAATCGCAGGTAAAGTTCTTGCGCTTCTCCGGACCACCGAGGATCGAGACCAGACCAAGGGGGCAAGTCACGCAGGTCTCCGCGGTGAGTTTCATCCCATCCATCTTCACCACTAGGGCGATATCATCGCGACGTACTTCGACCTTCAGCTTCAATTCACTCGGTCTGCCCACCCCAGCACCCTTCACGACCAAAGGCTTATAGGTTTCCCCATCATCAGGGGCGGACGACATAGGAGTACGCTGACACGTAGCGCCTCATTCACGAGCACGATATGCCCCTTGACGTCGAAAGACGGCCCCAGCCTCTTTACTTGGCAAATTTCGATTTATCAGGGTAGACCAGCGCGTCCACGCGGCCCTCAAGCACATCGATCGAGTGGAGCAGGATGTGGGTCGGAGCATACTTGCCGCCTTCGAGCTTCTTCGAAGTCTCACCGGCAAACACGCGCTTCATCACAGGCAACGAGGGACGTGCGATCTCTCCAAGGCGATCAATGACGTTGGCCGCAATCATGACCGATCCGTCGTTATCTTTCAGCTGAATCAGGCGTTCCAACGCCTTGAGCGCATCAGCAGGCTGGCCGAGACGGGCCAACGCTTCGGCGGCGGCGGCGGCGACGGCTCCGGACTTATCATCAAGCGCGACCTTCAGCGCCGCCTCAGCCCCAGCGGCTTTCGGGCCGAGGATCGTGCAACCCTGGGCGCCCCACCAGCGCATGGGCTCGCTGGGGTCTTTTAAGGCAGCGATGAACTGAGGGAGATTGACCGGATCGCGATCCGAGGCACGACAAGCAAGGGCGTAGACCTTCTCGACATCCCACGCGCCCGGAGCACGGGAAGCGTCGTAGCCTTCCAGGGGCGAACCTTCGGGCAGCAGGCCATTGTCCTTGATACGAAGCGTCTGTCCCAGAAGTGCCGCGCGCATCTTCTCCAACGTCAGCCGTTGCTCGGGTGCCCCTGCGAGATTATGGACGCTATCGGGATCACTCTCCATGTCGTAGAGCTCCTCGGAAGGCTTCGTGCCCCAGAACTGCGCCGTGGCGGCGGTCAGGCGACCGGCGGCGGCCTCGCGAGCCCAGGACTGGTAGCCGCGGGCCTGGAACATGTATTCCAGACGCTGCACATAGGGCAGATCAGGGCGGAAGTTACGGATATAGAGATAACGGGAACCCGCGACGCCACGCATCATGTCGTAGCAAGAATCCATGCGATCCCGCGTGGTGAAGACGAACTCGTTGGCGGCAGCCTTAGCCGATCCGGCCATCGCCCTACCCTGCATGTACTCAGGAATCTTCACTCCGGCCAGCGAGAGCATCGTGGGCGCGAAATCGACGAAGTGTACCGGATCCTTGATACGCGACCCCGGGGTGGCCGGCGCAAGATGGCGCCACTTGGGCGGGTAGTAGACGATGAGAGGCACGTGCACGCCGCTCTCCTGCAGGAAGCGCTTACTGCGCGGGAGCACGCCTCCGTTGTCGCCGTAGTAGAAGACGATGGTATTCTCCGCGAGTCCGTCCTTCTCCAGCTCGCGCAGCTTGCCTGCGATCTGCCCGTCCATCACAAGCATGTGATTGTAGTAACGCGCCCAATCGGCGCGGATCTCCGGGGTATCCGGCTGATACGGCGGGATGCGCACCTCCGACGGCTTCAGCGGGACGAAATCGAAATCTCGTTCCTTCTCCGGGAAGAGGCAGCTCTCATGGGTAATCTCGTGGTTGAAGACGCTGAAGAAAGGCTTGGACTGGTCTTTATTGGAGCGCCAATGGGCCTTCTTGCCCTGATCGTTCCAGGCATCCTTGATGCTGATCGGAGAATTGTAATCCGTCTTGGCGTTGTTCGAAGTAAAATATCCTGCATCGCGTAGCAGTGCCGGGAAGCCACGCAACCAAGCTGGGATATTACCCTGGGCGCGCATGTGCTGGGCCGGCCCACACGTCTCGGGGCTCATGCCCGAGATGATGTTGAAGCGCGAAGGCGCGCAGACCGGGCAGGTGAAGCAACGCTCGTAGAGGACGCCTTCACGGGCAAGTTTGTCGAGGGTCGGCGTGCGGGCGAGCTTGTCGCCGTAGCAGCCCAGGAAGACATCGTTATCCTCGCTCACCAAGCAGAGGATATTCGGGCGATCAGTCTGGGCGGCGCGGAGCCCGGCGACGCCCAGCAGGAACAGCAGACCGAAACAGAAGCGGAGGCTCATGGGATAAGGAGTTTATGGACAAAGCAGAGGCGAGGGGAAGTCGCAATGCGGGCCCTCTTCCGATCTAACCCCGCCCACTCGGGGAATGTTTCGCGGCCGCGCCCAGCCAAGGCCATCGTCGGCCCGAGAGCCTTGACACAAGAAACCCACAAAACTAGCTTGTGCTCAATAAACCAACCTCACCCCAGGTTGGCCCTATCGTCGATCAGTGCGATCGTCGGCCAGCGACCAGTCGGCATCCTCGCCCACGGCGGACACTCTTACACTCTTATGGAAAACCCCAACCCGTCCGTCACCGACTCCACCTCATCCGAGAAACACCATTATCGTTTCCATCTCCCGCATCTCCATCTGACTAACGTCTTCGGCGGCGACTGGTTCGCGCTGAAAGCGGAGGCCTTCGCGCGCTTCTTCGGCACGCCCGTTTTCCTTATCGCTCAAACGGTCATCGTGGCGGTCTGGATCGGGCTGAATGTCTTCGGCTTCACCTCGTTCGACATCTACCCGTTTGTTTTCCTGAACCTGGCATTCAGCCTTCAGGCCGCCTATGCGGCGCCGCTCATCCTGCTGGCGCAGACCCGGCAGGCCGATCGCGATAAAGTGCACGCCGAAGCGGACGCCCAGCATCGCGAAGACCTCGCCAAGGCCAGCGAGGAAAGACAGATTCTCGCCGCCAAGGAGAACGCCGTGCTGGCTGAACTCGTTAAACAGAACACCCAGCTCACCCAGATCACGCAGAAGCTTACCGAGCGGATCGAGGCCCTCACCGAAGAGATGCACCGTAAAGTCGTCGAGGGCGGCAAGTGATCAGCCTTCACCTATACGCCTAGCGGCTCACCGAACGGATTCTCATCCCATCCGGCATGCCCAGTTGGGCGAATAAAGTGGCGGAGAGGATGGGATTCGAAGTCCTTTCCTCATAGCAGAAACCTTAATGTTTATTGGTATTTGGCGTTTCGTTGGACAAAGCGTTGGACAACTTAACGACTAAATCAGCCTAATCCTGCAGAACCGGCAAATCAAGGGATATTCTGTAACGCGAAATAAACTGCTCGGGGAGGCACCCATTCAAATAATGGCCTTATGTAACTCGTCCTGAAATAACGGCCCGAATCTCTTCTGCCCGGCGATAGGCTGCCAAAACCTTAGTCTGGGAGTACTTTGCCCATTCCTTCGATTGGTCTAACTGCCATTCGCAAGCAATACTCCAAGCATACCCCTCGAAAAGGTCTTCTGCTGCTGGCTTTCGATCGACTCTATCCTCCTGGTCCCCCCAGAAGCATTTCCCAGCGAGGACCCTAATCAGATCGCCCTGTGCACGGGTATGCCCCTGGGAAGCAGCTGCAAGTAGCCACTTACGTGCATCCGGTTCGGAGACAGGAGCCCCATCTCCGTCGATATAAGCCTTTGCGGCCGAGTGCTGCGCCGGAGAGAACCCTTGCTCAGCCGACT
>CAINSX010000108.1 GCA_903853185.1 uncultured Opitutia bacterium | reverse complement strand
CTGGACGAAGCTGAAACGGGCCTGGCCAAGCAGGTCGGCGAGGGAGGAGCGATTGCCGGCGTAGGTCAGCTTGTCGATGACCGTGACCTCGTGGCCAGCGCTATGCGCCAGCCGGGCGAGATTGGATCCGATGAAGCCGGCGCCGCCGGTGATAAGGAGTTTCATCTGAAGATGATGGTCTGACTGGATGAAGGATGAAAGAGAGCGAACGTGGGCGACTCGTCTATGCTAAAGACATTTCCAGAAGAACGAGTGGTTATGACCAGAAATGGGGGCGAGGGAGGGCTGCTATTGCCATCGCAGCCGTTTGAACCCGAGGGGGTAAGGTCGTCGGGCCTTAGCTAAGTCACTCGAGAGTGACGAATCGCTTGGCGAACGGATGCGATGTCATCGCATCCCTACCCATGACAGAGACATTTTCAGGTTTCGGGTCCCGGCCGTCGGGAGCCAGGTTCAGGTATTCAGGTTCGGGTACAGGTTCAGGGTCTGAATTTTTCCCGCGCCCGTACCTGTACCTGATAACCCGCGCCCGTACCTGTACCTGATAACCCGCGCCTGAGACCTGAGGGCTGAGACCTGGGACCCGAAATTGTTTCTTGCGGGCTAGGGCAGCCCCTACCTGTTAAACTGCTTCAGCACACACGTAATCACGCGGGCACGATCCTCTTCGCTCAGGCCGGCGCCGGAGGGGAGACAGAGGCCCTGCTCAAAGAGGCGGTCACTGACCTTGCCGCCGTGCATCTCGGCGGATGCGAAGACGGGCTGGAGGTGCATGGGCTTCCAGACGGGACGGGCTTCGATGTTCTCGGCTTCGAGCGCGAGACGGACCTGCTCGCGCGTGACGCCGGCGATCGCGGGATCGATGGTCAGGCAGGTGAGCCAGCGGGTCGACTGTCCCCACGAAGCTTCAGGCTGCATGGTCACGCCAGGGAGAGCCTTGAAGGCTTCGGCGTAGGCCTTGAAGTGCCCACGGCGACGTGAGACTTTGCCGGAGAGACGGGTGAGCTGCCCTAGCCCGATACTAGCGGCGATATTGCTGAGGCGATAGTTATACCCGATGGTGGAATGCTGGTAGTGCGGAGCAGCATCGCGTGCCTGGGTGGCGAGGAAGCGCGCTTGCTTGGCGAGGTCAGCATCATCGGTGACAAGCATGCCGCCGCCGCCAGTGGTGATGATTTTGTTGCCGTTGAAGGAATGGATACCGAATAGGCCGAACGAGCCGGGAGAGGCTTCGCCATAGGTGGCGCCGAGCGCCTCGGCCGCATCCTCGATGAGTTTGACGCCATGTTTGTCGCAACAGGCTTTGATGGGCGCGATATCGGCCGACTGGCCATACAGGTGCACAAGGACAAGGGCCTTGGGCGTCTTGCCGGCCTTGGCTTTCTGCTCGATGACCGAGCACGCGAGCGCGGGGTCCATATTCCAACTGCGCTCTTCCGAATCGATGAAGACGGGCTTGGCCCCGAGATAGATGATCGGCGCGGCGGAAGCGACGAAGGTCAGCGACGAACAGAGGACTTCGTCGCCAGGCCCGACGCCAGCAAGGCGCAGAGCAAGATGCAGGGCCGCGGTGCCCGAAGAGACGGCGACCGCATGTTTCGAGCCCACGAGCACCGCGAAATCTTCCTCGAACGCGTCGAGATTCGGGCCAGCCGGAGCGATCCAATTGGATTGGAAGGCTTCAAGGACGAGTTCAATTTCAGCGGAGCCGATGTCGGGAGGGGAGAGGTAAATTCTGTTTGGGTTCATTATGAAAAGTAAATGTGAGAGGCAGGGCTCAAAGGGAGACCGGAAACCGGATAGTTAGCTGGGGTGCTTATTTAGGTATAAACGCGTGGCGGCAGGCGTGTAATATCTGGGTGGGACTTTTATTTATCGGCTAAATCTTAGGCCCTATGTCTTAGCTATGAAATCTAATCATGAACCGCTGCAGGTCTTGGTCTTTGCTAAATCTCTTTCTGACGAAATCTATGCCCTGACTTCACAGCCTGATTTTCGGCGGCTTGCCGCCCTTAAGTCCCAACTGGAACGGGCGGCTTTATCTGTGACGAGCAATATAGCGGAAGGTGACGGGCGACCATCGACCAAAGATGCGGTGCGATTCTTCAGTATAGCAATCGCGTCAGCCGCCGAGACGAAGATTCAAATTGAGCTGGCGTCAAAGATGAGAGCCATGCCACACGCAAAGGCCGTGAGTCTTCATGAGGGCTACTCAAAGGTCTGCCGTATGCTCAATAAACTAAGCGAAGTAAGACTTAATCGAATCAAATGACCGAGCTAAAATTCCGGTCTCCGGTCTCCCTTTGAGTTCATGCTCTATCTCCATTTCTGGTCTGCGTATACGCCCAATCGGGACAGCGCTTCGAACAACGTCTTATTCGCCGGATCCGCAATCAACTCCTCGACCCTCTGGCCGCTGGATATCCGCACAAACATCTGCTCATTCTTCTGATTAATTCCATAGGCCCGGATATCTTTCCAGACGAGGGGCAGGCGTTCGAGACGGCCGATGATTCCATTCCGCCAACCAGCCTGCTGATCTTCATAACGATTCGGTTCGCCGTTCACGAG
>CAINSX010000107.1 GCA_903853185.1 uncultured Opitutia bacterium | reverse complement strand
CACGATCCGCATGCTGAACGAAGACCTTTCGCTCACGCGTGAGACGATCAAGCCGTACTTTGCGAACCTCACCATCGGTGCCGGTGGCGCCGCCGCGGTGGTCTGCCGCGACGACCTTGCCGGACTTGGCTCGATCCGTCTCCTGGGTGGCGCCGCCGAGACCGACTCTTCCGCCAATGGTCTTTGCGAAGGTGATACGTCGTCTGCCGAACTCGATATGCGCACCGACTCCGAAGCGTTGCTCGCCGCCGGCGTGGCGCTGGCCCAGCGCTGCTGGGGTCGCTTCAAAGGCGTGACGGGCTGGGACGAGTCCACGCCGCATCGCGTCGTGACACACCAGGTCGGCCGTCGTCATTCGTCTCTACTCTTCGAGAAGCTCGGCCTCGATCCCGCCAAGGACTACCAGAGCTTCGACCGACTCGGCAACGTGGGTTCGGTCTCGGTGCCTGCCACGCTGGCGCTCGGTCTCGCCGAAGGTCGCATCAAGGCTGGCGAACGCGTCGCGCTACTGGGCATCGGTAGCGGCCTCGCTAGCATGATGCTCGCTGTCGAATGCCAATGAGCGCCATCTCCCTTTCGCCCGCCGTACAGGCGCTCTATCCGTTCACGCCGAAGGACTTTGCCGCGCTTTCGGGCCGCATGAGCTATGTCGACCACGGCCCGCGCGACGGACGTCCGGTCCTTTTGCTGCATGGCAACCCTTCGTGGTCGTTCCTTTGGCGCGACTTGATCCTGAAGCTCACCGCGCAAGGTCGACGCGTCATCGCGCCTGACCATGTCGGCATGGGTCTCTCCGCACGCCCCGACCGTTTCCTGCGTCTGGCCGACCGCATCGCCGACGTCGAAGCGCTCGTCGCTCATCTCGGCCTCAAGGAGTTCGACCTGGGTGTTCACGATTGGGGTGGTGCCATCGGGTTCGGCGTCGCTGGTCGCCGACCAGAGAGGGTGGGGAAGATCCTCGTCACGAATACCGGCGCCTTCCTGTCCGAACGCATTCCGGCCCGCATCGCACTTTGCCGCGCTCCCTTGATTGGCCGCTTCATCGTCCAGGGGCTCAACGGCTTCGCCTGGCCGGCGACATGGATGTCCGTCGAGAAGCCCCTTAGCCCCGCCGCCAAGGCCGGTTTCCTCGCCCCCTACGGGTCTCCCTCGGTCCGCCGGGCGGTCGCTGACTTTGTGGCCGACATCCCGATGGAGTCCGAACACCCCACCCGGCCCGTCTTGGCCGCGGTGGAGGCCTCATTGGGGGGCTTGAAGGGCAAGCCGATGCTCCTTTGCTGGGGAATGAGGGACTTCTGCTTCGACCGGTCCTTCCTGGAGGGCTTCATCGCCCGTTTCCCGGCCGCCGGGCAGCTCCTTTTCGCCGATGCCGGGCACTACGTGCTCGAAGACGCCGGCGAAGCGGCGCTGTGTCCGATCGCCGACTTTTTCGGTCCGGTCTGAGTGCCTGATTTCAGCCCCCTGTCCGCGAGGCGGAAAAGGCCTGTGGATAACGTGTGAACAACGGTTTCTAACACCCCCTATAAGTTTTTGTAAGGGGTTGATTGGTAGTCATTTCTGGGCGTCCAAAAACATTCACGGACAGGGTGTTTCCTGTTGCAGATACCCCTGTGAAAAACAGCATGAAAAGACCCCTCCTTACGGCGGGAAAATATCATTTATTT
>CAINSX010000106.1 GCA_903853185.1 uncultured Opitutia bacterium | reverse complement strand
GATTTTCCTTCGAGCGCTTGCGGCGCTTGTGCTTGTTCATCTTCAGACGACGCTTCTTCTTGAGGCTTCCCATGGGTGATAGTGACTCGCAACTTGGCGACCCCTCGGCCGACAGTAAAGCCGAAACTAACCCGAAATAACGGTCTCTTCCACCCAGGCGCCCTGCCCCCAGGCCTGCCGGACCTCTTCCCGCAAGCGGGCGTGGTCGAAACCGTCCGAGACGAAGCCGAAACAGGCGCTCCCGCTGCCCGTCATCTGGCCGTTCAGCCCGGCGTTAAGACGGAAAGCAGCCAACCCGACGGGCAAGGCGAGATACTTGGCAAAGACGGGAGCGGCCAGGTCGTTACCCAAAACCGAGGGATCAGCCGCCGGCCGGGCTACCCAAGCGGCAAGCTCGTCCTCGGCCTGGGCTGCTGGACGATAGTTTCCAGCCTTGGCCAGAAGTCCGTAAGCCTCGGGCGTCGGAATCCCGAAGGGAGGTTTCATGAGCACGACCTTACGACCGGCCAAAGCAGCACGTGCCGCGGCCGGCAAGATTTCCAAGCGCTCTCCCCTGCCCCGCATGATCGCGGCTTGGCCGCGCACGAAGAACGCGCAATCAGAACCAACCTCGGCGGCGAGCGCCTCGAGGTCTTCCAGTCCGAGCGGGTCGCCAGAGGCTTCGTCCAGCAGCCGCAACGCGGCCGCGGCATCTGAACTACCGCCGCCCAGCCCGGCGCCATGCGGCACCTTTTTAATAAGATGGAAATGTCCGACGATGGCGGACGGCCGACGCTTCACGTACGCGGCGGCGGCCTTGAGTACGAGGTTCGTGCCATCGACCGGCAACGAAGCGTCGTCACACGTCAGCCCGAGCGGACGGCCAGGCTCGAGCGTCAACGTGTCCGCCAACGCGATGGGGACCACGAGGCTGACGAGCTCATGGAATCCGTCCGCCCGCCGACCGGTGATGGCCAACGTGAGGTTGAGCTTCGCATGGGCGGCTGAAACGAGCACGCGACACGATGATTCGGCGCGTCGGCCGAGGCGAGGCGAATCAGCGGCTCAGGCCCGCGGGTGCGACTTGCGATGCACCTCGCGCAGCTTGGCCACGCTGAGGTGCGTGTAAATCTGCGTGGTCGAAAGCGAGGCGTGGCCGAGCTGCTCCTGCACGAGGCGGAGGTCCGCTCCGTTGGAGAGCAGATGCGTCGCGCACGCATGACGCAGCTTGTGCGGGGTGAGGTCGGCGGGCAGGCCGGCGAGCGCGAGCTTGCGCTTCAGCATGAGCTGGACGGCACGCGGATTCAGGCGCGCGCCGCGGGCGGCGAGCAACAACGGCGCTCCGCGGACGGGTACGCCGCGCAAGGCGAGGTAATCCTTCACGGCCTTCACGGCACTGTCGCCGACGGGCACGACCCGTTCCTTTGAGCCTTTGCCCATCAATTTTACGAGGCCACTACCGAGGTCGAGATCGCCGCCGTTGATGCCGCAGAGTTCGGACACACGCAGGCCGCCGCCGTAAAGCAATTCGAGGATCGCCATATCGCGCGCGGTTTCCTGCGGATCATCTTTTTCGGAATCCTCCGCAGCGTCCATGAGCGAATCCGTCTGCGCTTCGGTGAGAAACTTCGGCAAGGACTTCGGGAGCTTCGGCAGCACGAGGCCGGCCGCCGGCGTGGTGGTGATGCCGCCGCGCTCGCGGAGGTCGGCGAGGAAGGCGCGCAGCGCCGAGACCTGATTGTGCACCGAACGGCGGTTATGTGTGCCCTGCCGCTCGATGACGAAGTCGCGGAGATGGCGCGCGGTCAGCTTCGACCAATCACCATCCCAGCCACCGTTGGACTTCATCCACAGCGCGAAGCCCTTGAGCGAGCGCCCGTAGGTCAGGCACGAAAGCGCGGCGAGCCGACGGCCGGCCAGCTGCCGCGTGAGATAATCGGACACCAAGGCCGACCCCGGCCAATCCGTCGGCTCCCCGTCGTCTTGCTGGACGGGGCGACGCTTCACGGCTGCGGCTGCTTGCCGTGGACGGCGCGCACCGTGATACCGATGCCGCCACGGACGCCGAAGGCGCCGGTGACTTCGCACCAGATCGGGTCGATGGCCGCGACGAGGTCGTCGAGGATCTTGTTCGTCAGGTGCTCATGGAACATCCCCTGCTGGCGGTAGCTCCAGTAGTAAAGCTTGAGGGACTTCGATTCCACGATGCGCGGACCCGGCACGTAGCGAATCGTGATCTTGGCGAAGTCGGGCTGGCCGGTCGCTGGACACAGGCAGGTGAACTCCTCGGTCGAGAGCTCGACGGTGTAGTTCCGGCCCGCATTGCGGTTCGGGAAGGTCTCCAGCGTCTGCTGGGGCTTGTTCTGGGTATTCCCGAGGTGGGAGAGTCCGGTGAGGTCCTGAGGCTGAGTGGCCATGCGGACAGGCAACCCATCCCGACGAAAGAGACAAGCGTTGAACGGCGAAAGGCCCTATCTGCCCCAAACTGCTTGCCTCATTCCGCCGCCGCGGTTGCCTCGGAGTGACCCACGCGCGCATGCAGTCCCGGGCCATCGCCATCCTCGGAGCCACCGGCTCCATCGGCACGACCACCCTCAATGTCGTCCGGGCCCATCCGTCCCGTCTACGCGTTGCCGGCCTCGCCGCCCATTCTCGCTGGCGCGAACTCGTCGGCCCCGCCAAGGAGTTCGGCGTCGGTGTCATCGCCCTGGCCGACCCCGCCGCCGCCGCCGAAGCCCGTGCTTCCGGCGCCTTCCCCGCCGGCACCCGCATCCTCGAAGGCACCGCTGGCCTGACCGAAGTCGCCTGCCTCCCTGAAATCTCGATGGTCGTCTCCGCCGTTGTCGGCACCGCCGGCCTCGCGCCGACGCTCGCCGCGCTCAAGGCGAAGAAGGACGTCGCCCTCGCGAGCAAGGAGCTCCTCGTCCTCGCCGGCAAGTTCGTCACCGCAGCCGCCCGGGCCTCCGGCGCGCGCTTGCTTCCGGTCGACAGCGAGCACAACGCGATCCACCAGCTGCTCCGCGACAAGCCGAAAGGCGACATCGACCGCCTCGTCCTTACGGCCTCGGGCGGCGCTTTTCGCGATACGCCGATCGGCGACCTCAAGGACGTCACGCTCGCCCAGGCGCTCAAGCATCCCAATTGGAGCATGGGCCCGAAGGTCACGATCGATTCCGCGACGATGGCGAACAAAGGACTCGAGGTCATCGAAGCGCGCTGGCTCTTCGATGTCCCCGCCGACCGCATCGACGTCGTGGTGCACCCGCAGTCTATCATCCATTCGTTGGTGACGCTGACCGACGGCAGCCTGCAGGCGTTGCTCTCGCCGCCCTCGATGGCCTATCCGATCCAGGACTGCCTCCTCTTCCCGGAACGCCTGCCCTGCCCCGCCCCGCGCCTCGACCTCGCCCAAGCCCTGACGCTGGGCATGACCCCGCCCGACCCGGCCCGCTACCCTTGCCTGGGCCTGGCCCGCTCCGCCGCCACCACTGGCGGCACCGCCCCGGCCATCTTCAACGCGGCCAATGAGGTCGCCGTGGCCGAATTCGTGGCCGGCAAGCTCCCCTTCACCGGCATCGCCGAACTTGTCGGACGCACCCTGGCCGCTGTTTCCGCCCGCGAACCGGGCCATTTGGACGAAGTGCTGGCCGCCGACGCCGAAACCCGCGTCGCCGCGTCCAGGCTCGCCCTAGGCCTCGCCCGTTGAGATAACCCCCTTCCCTCTTTCTTCCATGGATAATCTTTCTTTCGGCGACCTGCTCAGCTCCTTCAAGGGCATCGCCCTCGTCGCCATCTTCTTCGGCGGCTCGATCTTCGTCCACGAGCTCGGCCACTTCCTCGCCGCCCGCAAGCGCGGCCTGAAGATCGAGCGCTTCTCGATCGGCTTCGGCCCGCGCCTCTTCGGCTGGACCGGCAAGGACGGCGTCGACTACCGCGTCTCGATCATCCCGCTCGGCGGCTACGTCGCCCTGCCCCAGCTCGCCGAGATGGAAGGCATCGAAGGCGCCAGCAGCGAAGAAACCGAAAAACTCCCGAAGATCTCCTACGCCGACAAGATGATCGTCTCGGTCATGGGCGCGGTCTTCAACGTCATCTTCGCGTTCGCGCTGGCTTTCATCCTCTGGTTCACCGGCATGCCGGTCGCCGAAGGCACCTCCAGCACCGTCATCGGCTACGTCCCCGAACAGCTCGTCACCAGCTCCGGACACCTCGCTGAGCTCGGCCTCGGCAACACCGTCCCAGGGCCGGCCTACAAGGCCGGCCTGCGCTCCGGCGATAAGGTCCTCTCCGTCGACGACAACGCGGTCACGAACTTCAACCAGATCACCGAGGCGGTGATGCTCGGTAACCGTAAGGACTCCCAGGGTAATCCGACCGCGACCTTCAAGGTCGAGCGCGACGGCAAGGAAATCGAGTTCGTCGTGCAACCGGCGCGCATCGAGCTCAATTCGAAATCCGGCGACAAGGTCCGCATGGCCGGCCTGCAGCCCCGCACCGAAGTCATCATCGGCACGCCCGCGCCCAACTCGCCAGCCGAGAAGGCCGGCCTGAAGGCCGGCGACCGGGTGCTCTCGATCGACGGTCAGCCACTCAACAACACCGTCGAATTCCGCGAGCTACTCCGCAAGGGCGGCGCCAAGCCGCGCACCCTCCTCGTCGAACGCGAAGGCGGCATCAGCCTCAAGGTCGTCATCACCCCGCAGGTGAACACGACCGTCAATCCCGTCAGCATCATCGCCTACGGCGAAGAGAAGAACCGCCACCAGCTCATCGTCCTGGCCGCCACCCGCGACCTGCTGACCAACGACCCCGCCGCCGTCCGCGACCAGCTGATGGTGCTCGGCATATCACCTGAGGACCCGACCTTGGCCGAGACGCTCAAGATCGGTACGATCATCGACAAGGTCGACGGGCGCACGCAGATCGTCTCGGTCCACTCCCTTGAAGACCTAGAGAAAGCCGGTGCCGGCGCCCAGCGTGACCTCACGGTCTATTGGAAACGCGCCAACGGCGATGCCGGCAACCTCCCGCTTCGCAATGCCCAGGTGCGCCGCGGCAAGCCCGTCGAACATGCGCAGATCGGCACGTTCTTCGTGACTAAGCCCGAGATGGCCTACCGTAACCCGTGGGAGACTTGCTCGGGCATCGTGAAGTCGACCTTCACCACGCTGGGCCGCCTCTTTGATCGCGGCTCCGACATCCAGGTGAAGCAGCTGGCTTCGGTGATCTCGATCACGAAAACCTACTACAATCTCTCCGAGGACATCCGCCGCGTGCTCTGGTTCACGGTGCTGATCAACCTGAACCTCGCCGTCCTCAACCTGATGCCGATCCCGGTCCTCGACGGTGGCCACATGCTCATCGCCACCATACAGCGCTTCACCAAGGGCCTGCTGAACAACAAGGCGGTCATCATCCTCCAGTATACTTTCATGGGCCTCCTGCTCTCGCTGATGGCCTACATCATCCTGCACGACGTCCGTCGATGCTCGGGCGATAGCGAGCGGCAGCTCAAGCAGCAGCTCCTAGAACGCCACGTCTATAAGCAGCAGGACTTCGGCCCCACGAAGAAGTGAGCGAGGCCTGGTAGGGTCGAGCATCCCTGCTCGACCGCGGGCGACCAAGGATGGTCGCCCCTACCCGATACAGGGGTTAAGGGTTGAAAATGCCTTTCGCCCCAACCCCCTAACCCCACCCTTCCGAAGGCCGCCCACCGGGGCGGTCTTCTTGTTTGGTAGGTTTGCGAACAGGGACCGTCGGTTTTATCCTAGCAAATCGGCTTCCGTCTTCCGCCGGATTGGACTGAATGAAGTCACCCCATGGAAAAGCCCCTCCCCGAAAACTCCCGCCGCCAGTTCCTTGGCACTATCGGCGCCGCCCTGGCCGCCTTCAGCATCCCGGCTTCCCTCGCCGCCGCCCAGGCCGCGACCGATGCCTCGGGCAACCCGATCGCCAAGAAGACGATCTCGAACCCTTACGTCTACAAGTTCTCGATCGGCAAGTTCGAGGCCTGGTCCATCAGCGACGGCTACGGCACCTTCAAGCAGGGCGTGACGAAGAAGATGTGGCCGCCCGCCGAACGCGCCGAGATGACCAAGGCCCTCGTGGCCCTCGGCGAACGCCCGGACGACATGACGCTCTACGTCAACATCCTGCTCCTGCGTAAGGACAAGGAAGTCATCCTCGTCGACGCGGGCTTCGGCCCGCACAAGAACCAGAACTGGGGCTGGCTCGCCGATGCGATGGAGACCATCGGCATCGACTTCAAGGACGTCACCCACGCCCTGCTCAGCCACTCGCACATCGACCACATCGGCGGCCTCGCCAGCGGCGGTAAGATCCTCTTCCCCAACGCGGCCGTCCACGTCCTCAAGGAGGAAGTCGACTTCTGGCGCGGCAAGGAGCCCGACTTCTCTAAGTCGCACCGCACCGACGACATCAAGGGCATGATCAAGAACGTCCGCGGCTCGTTCGACACGCTCCAGCCGAACCTGGTCATCCATAAGGACGGCGACCAGATCCTCGACGGCGCGATCACGATCATCTCCGCCCCGGGCCATACGGACGGCCACGCGATCTTCCGCATCAAGTCCGAAGGCCAGTCCCTCCTCCACGTCTCCGACCTCGCTCACAATCACGTGCTGATGCTCGAAGACCCGAACTGGTTCATCGACTTCGACCACGATCCGGCCGCGGCCATCGCGACCCGCAAGAAGGTCTTCGCTGAAATCGCGGTCACGAAGGAGCGCGCCTACGGCTTCCACCTCCCTTGGCCGGGTATCGGCGTGGTCGTCCCGAACGGCCGTAAGGGCTACCAGTGGATTCCGTCGGCCCAT
>CAINSX010000105.1 GCA_903853185.1 uncultured Opitutia bacterium | reverse complement strand
GATTCCGCCACGCTCGCCGACGGTGTGGTGACGATCAAGAGCACGGGCTTCGACCTGAAGCGCATCATCCGCCACAGCCCGACCGAAGGCCTCGTCGCTCCGAAGGACGCCACAGTCCTCTTCGACGGCAAGAACGCCGACGCTTTCGTCGACGGCAAGATCGACCCGCGCGGATTCCTCGAAGCGAACACGAAGACCAAGCAGGCCTTCACTGACTTCAAGCTACACCTCGAATTCTTCCTGCCCTTCAAGCCCCTCGGTCGTGGCCAGGGTCGCGCCAACAGCGGCGTCTACCTGCAGCACCGCTACGAAGTCCAGGTCCTCGACAGCTTCGGCCTCGCCGGCCTCGATAACGAGTGCGGCGGCATCTATAAGAACAGCGCCCCGAAGGTGAACATGTGCTTCCCTCCCCTCCAGTGGCAGACCTACGACGTCGACTTCTCCGCCGCCAAGTTCGACGCCGACGGCAAGAAGACCGGCAGCGCCTTCGTCACCGTCCGACACAACGGTGTGGTCGTACAGGACAACCTCGAGCTCAAGGGCGCGACCCCCGGTGGCGCGTTCAAGACCGAAGTGCCCGCTCCCGGCCCCTTCTACCTGCAAGGCCACGGCAACCCCGTCGTTTACCGCAACGTTTGGGTGGTCGCTAAATAATCACAGGGGTAGGGGTAGGGGTTGGGGTAGATCGATTCAGCTAGCAGCCACCTGCTGGCTCTCTCTTTTCCCGCTCAAACATTATCCGATACCGCAGGGCATCCTAAGCGACTTGCCTGCCCCTACCCCCACCCCTACCCCTATCTTTGTCATGCGTCTCTTCGCCCTCCTCCTCGCGACCTCCCTCTTCGCGGCCGAACATAAGATCAAGCCGGGCGACGACCCTCAGGCGATTCTCGATGCGGCCGCGCCGGGCGACAAGCTGACCTTCCTACCGGGCCTGCATCAGCACGGCCTCACGAAGCACCGCGCGATCCTCTACGTCGACAAGTCTATCGAGATCGAGCTGATGGCCGGTGCGACGCTCAAGCTGGCCGATGACTTCTGCAAATTGGAGAAAGCCGGCGAGATCACGACCGACCAGGACGCGGGCAAGAAACTCGATGACCTCGAGATCGGCGGCGACTACGACCTGAGCGGCGTCCGTGAGTTCACCATCGTCACGGACAGCGAAGGCAAGGACGGCAAGCCCGACACCTTCGCCTGGGGCGACAAGTTCTACGATACCTCACACAAGCGCACGCCGATCACGGGTGACTGGCAGGAGCTCAGCCGCGGCGTGAAGGTGAAGTTCGGCAGCAAGACGGGCCACAACGTCCGCAGCGTCTGGTATGTCAGCTACGACGGTCCAGAGGCCTATGGCATCCGCATCGGCCATGGCCGCCAGCCCGACGTCATCTCCGGCGTCCGCATCACCGGCAAGGGTACGATCGACATGAACGCCTCCCATAACGTCCAGCCGGGCTTCCTGGTGAAGAACATCAACGCCTGCGTGCTCGCCCACGGCCGCGTCCGCAATGTGCTTGTCGACGGCATCACGATGACCGACACCAATCGCTCGGTGATGGCCTACGGCGAACACACGGGCAAGTTCCTGCCCGGCGGTAAGGTCGGCCCGGGCGAATCGTTCGATGCCGAGAACATCACGGTGCAATTCACCCGTACGATCAATCCGAACGGCAGCGGCTATCTGCTCGGACACCCCTCCTTCCGCGGCAACCTGCGCAACTTCCGCTGCAACTTCAATTTCATGGAGACCAAGACGACCTCCATCGAACCGAACTTCAACCTCGATGGCTACGAGGTCATCGGGAATATCATCAAGAGCGACGGTGAGGCCATCCACTGCTGGCGCAATTCGAAGAACGGTGTCATCGCGGACAACCTCCGCGTGGGCGACAACACCTTCCAGCCGCTGATCAACTCGGGCGCACCCAAGGGCTGGGAACCTCCGATGCCTCCGGCTGCCAAGAACAACCTCAACGCCATGGGCAACCGTGCCTCGGGCCCCCTCTCCAGCCTCGACCCGAAGCCTTTCGGACGCCGCTTGCTCGTGAGCGATTACGTAGGCAACAAGGTAGCGATCGTCGCCGCCAACGGCCATGTCGAGTGGTCCACCCCTGCCGAGAAGCCGCAGGACTCCTGGCTCCTGCCCAACGGCAACGTGCTCTTCAGTCATGTCAAAGGCGCTAAAGAAGTGAAGCCGGACCAATCTATCGCCTGGGAATACGTCGCCGACGCCAAGACGGAGATCCAAGGCTGCCAGCCTCTGATCGACGGACGCGTGCTCGTGGTCGAATGCGGCCCGGGCCGCCTCCTCGAGATCGGCCGCGACGGCAAGATCGCCAAGGAGATCAAAGTCCCCCTGACGCCCACCATCCGCACCCACGAGCAGATGCGTGGTTGCCGCAAGACGGCCGACGGACG
>CAINSX010000104.1 GCA_903853185.1 uncultured Opitutia bacterium | reverse complement strand
TTCCTGCACGACCGTGTGGACCTTGGCGCCCGTCACGCCGGCGCGGATGGCCTTGATCGCACGACGTTGGGATTCGAGTACCGCGTGGACCATCTTGCGCTGCTTCGCGTTGGCCTTCCCCTTGAGGTAGGTACGGGTCATATCGCCGTAGTGATGCGAGGCGATGTGGCGCGGGTAGATGTCGCAGACGATAAGTTCGTTGGCACGGACCGGGCCGGAGCCGGAACAGTGGCAATCGACCGCCTGGTCGCCTGGGGCGATGATGAGGCCGATATCGCACATGCCGCCCTGGCGCAGGATGGCGACTTGGGCTTCCTCTTTCAGGATCTCCGCCGTGAGCGTCTGGCCCTGCCATTGCAGCACGCCTTTCTTGTCGGCCTTGGATTCCGCGAGGACTTTCTCGACAGCCTTAAACCCGGCAGCGGCGGCGGCATTGCCCGCGCGGATGCCGGCGAGTTCGGCCTTCGACTTCACCTGACGTTCCGGGAAGAGTTCAGGTGAGCCGCGTTCGTTGTGCTGGGCGCCGACTGGATGGAGTTCGAGGCCGAGCTGGCGGAGGCGCTCATAGAGTCCCACTGGGAAATCGGCCGGCACGCGGAAGCGGTGGATGCCCTCTTGGAGTGCGGCGAAGACGATCGCGTCGGCGACGCCCGCTTTCGGGTTGGTCTTGCGGAGGTCGCCGATGATGGCGGTGAGGTTGAGCACTTCGTCGAAGGCGGACTCATCCTTCGCACGGCCGACTTCCATGCCGGGCAGGAGCCCGATGCGACGTCCCTTGGCGGAGAAAGCCGGGAACGGGTCGGAGGCGTGGAAGCCTCCGAACCAGCGAAGGTCGGCGTTCTTGGAGGGGGTCGCCATCATCAGCACGTCGCGGACGGCTGGGGCGGAGGGGCGGGCGGTGCGAGCCATGGGCGCAGGATGACGGAAGTCGGCCCTGCGTGAAGCGCAAACGCTATCGCCCTGCGCTATCGCTGGGCCTAACGTGACCGCATGCTCGCCCAGATCCCCGCCGACCCCGGACTGCCCTCGTTCCTGATGCTCCCCCAGCTCCATTGGTCCGAACTCATCCTCCGCGCGGTGGTCGTGTACGTGTTCCTGATCGTGCTCATCCGCATCACCGGACGACGCCAGGTCGGAATGATGTCCCCGACCGACTTCATCCTGCTGCTCATCCTGAGTAATGCCGTCCAGAATTCCATGAATGGGGGCGACAACAGCCTCGGAGCCGGACTCGTGCTGGCGACCGTGCTCATCGCCCTTAACTACACCCTATCGTGGCTGGCCCGACGTTCTAAGTTCATCGAGCAGCTGCTTGTCGGGCGCCCGGTGTTCATCGTCCGCGACGGGAAACTCGACGAGCGCATGCTCGCCAAAGAGAAGGTCACGCACCACGAGCTTGCGGCGGCGCTGCGGGCCGCCGGCTGTCCGAATATCGAAGCCGCCCGGCACGTGATCCTGGAGACCAACGGGTCGATTAGCGTCATCCACCGGAGCTAGGCTTAACCGGCCCGGCAAACCACCGTTTTGCGGGCCGGTTTCACGCCGCAGGGCAACCCAGCGGGCGATGAGCGAGGCTTGACCCCGGGCGAAGGGCTCGGAATAGTGGGCGTCCTTGGCCACGCGGGTATCGTTCAGTGGTAGGACACCACTCTTCCAAAGTGGATACACCAGTTCGAATCTGGTTACCCGCACCAAGGAAAACGACGTCGTTCAGTTCCTCCAAGGGAGCTGGCCGGCGGGCGTGACCTCGAGGAATTCCTTCCAGCACTCGACTTCGTCGGCGGACAGGGACGAGGCGACCACCAGGCGCCACTTCGGCTTCGTGGGGGCGTGGCGGAGCGTCATGCCGGCCTGTTCGGGTAGGCGGTTGGCCTTGCGGGAATTACAGCGGATACACGCCGTCACGATATTCTCCCAATTGGTCTTACCGCCGATATCGCGGGGGACGACGTGATCGAGGTTGAGCTCCTCATCACGGAACGGACGGCCACAGTACTGACAGGTGTTGGCGTCGCGCAGGTAGACGTTGCGACGGGAGAAGCGGATCTCGCGGCGCGGTACGCGATCGTATTCGCCGAGCAAGAGTACGCGCGGGATGCGGAGGACGATGCACGTCGTGCGGACGGCTTCGGTATCGGGCGGAGGGGTCTCCACGGAGAAGCGCATCCACTCCTCGGAGCTCATCACGCGGTGGCCGGAGGCGTCGGCGTGGATCGCCGACGCGCGACCGCGGAAGAGCAGGCTCATCGCGCGCAAAACGCCCACGATGTTAACCGGCTGCCAGAGACGGTTAAGGACGAGGACACGTTGTTCGAGGCGCGGGGGCACTATACCGATTGATAAGCCCGGGTGGGCGGACGGTCAACCCCCTCGGCTCAGCGGCTCTTCTTGGACTTAGGCGCAGGAGCCTTCGGAACAGGGGCCGGAACCGTCGCGGCCTTGGGCACCGGCGGGGTCGTAAAGGTGTCGGGCAGGGCGACATACATCGCCCCGGTGACGGTGGATGGGATCAGGAACGGCACGCCATCAATCTGGACGCGCAGGTTTTCGACTGCCGAGGAGCGTAGTTCGCTCGGCCCCTTCACATTGATGACGATCGGCTTGTCGCGCGGGGAAAGCATGCCGTAACCCGGGACTTCGCCCGTGTTCTGTTCGATGACCTGGTAACGGGTCCCCGCCTTGACCGACGTCAGCGAAATCTGGTGGGGGCGGCTCGCCGGCGGCACCGGGACCTCAACCACCGCGCTCGGCTTAGGCTGCGTCCGCTTCGCCGCGGACGAGCTTAGGAAAAAACCAGCGCGAGGACGATCGCGAGGAGTGCGATCCCAATGACGACATAAATCAACGTGTCGCGGCTCATCGTAATCGAGCTGACCCCGGACGCTGGCTCGAACGGAGCATCTTCGTCGGCAGCGGCTTCCAGCGGACGGCGGGAAGCCTTGGCGGAGTGGTGCGTGTTGAAATCGGCGCCGGCCTTCTCGTCGTCGAGG
>CAINSX010000103.1 GCA_903853185.1 uncultured Opitutia bacterium | reverse complement strand
TTGGCGGACTTGGCCATTTCTTCTCCGGCGGTATGGCCGAAGGCGGCGGGGACGGCGGCGGCCAGGAGGGCAAGCACGCTCAGGAGACGGGTGAGGGAACGCATGGGGGTGTCAGGTAAGGACAGGGGTGTAAGGGAAGGGTTCCCTGAGAGCCAGAAAGGAATGGCGGGCGGGGCTGGCGCCCCGAGGGGGCACGTGGGCACGAGTAACGAGTATAGGGGGATACAAAAGACGCCGGAATGAGAGCCGCGGGGCTTTGGCTGCTACCTGACCCCTCCCCGATACTCGATACTCGTGCCCACGCTACCCTGCAGGGGGAACGTTTACGTTCCCTCTGCTTCGCTCAGCTTCTGCGCGGCCTGTTCCCAGGCGGCGGTGGCGGCCTGCAGGGCATTGATCGTGTCGCGCAGGCGGGCGTTCAATTGGGGGAGGTTCACGCCGCCGGTATAGGTGGCCGGGTCAGCGAGTTCGGCGGTGATCTGCGCCTGCTTGGCTTCCAGTTCCGAGACCTGCTGTTCACACTTCGTGACATCGGCCTTCAGCTTACGGATGTCCGAGGCGGAGGGTTTCGCGGGGGCCTTGGGCTTTTCCACCTTCGCGGCTTCTTCCTGCTTCGGGCGGGCGTCGGTGAAGCCGGCGGTCAGCGCGGCGCGCTCGTTGCCGGACTTGGATTTCTCGAGGTAGTAGGCGTAGTCGCCGGCGTAACTCGTTAGGCGGCCAGAGTGCACATGCAGGACGGTCTTGGCGATCTCGCGGATGAAGTGCACGTCGTGGCTGACGAAGTAGAGCGTGCCTTCGTACGTCTTCAGGGCGGCGATGAGCGCGTCGATCGACATGATGTCGAGGTGCGTCGTCGGTTCGTCCATGAGCAGGAAGTTCGGCGGATTGATCATCAGCTTCACCAGGGCGAGGCGGGATTTTTCACCGCCGGAAAGGACCGAGACGCGCTTGTTCACGTCGTCTTTGCGGAAAAGGAACGTACCGAGCATGCCGCGGGCCTGCTGTTCGGTGAGGCCGTTCTCCGTGGTGCGGAGTTCCATCACGTTTTCGAGGACGGTCAGCTTCGGGTTGAGGTTATCGACGCGGTTCTGGGCGAAGTAGCCCGTGATCACGTTGCCGCCTTCTTCGCGCACGCCGCCGTTGATCGGAATCACCCCGGCGAGGATCTTGAGCAGGGTGGACTTACCGGCTCCGTTAGGGCCGACGAGCACCGTGCGCTGTCCGCGTTCGCATTCGAAGTTGAGATCCTTATAGACGACGTGCTCGCCGTAGGCCTGCTGGACGTGCTCGAGCTTCATGACCTTGAGGCCGGAACGCGGGGGCTGCGGGAAGCGGAACTGGATCTTCTTCAGGTCGTCCTCGGGTTCGTCGATGGCGACCTCCTCGAGGCGGGCGATCTGCTTCTCCTTGGACTTCGCGCGGGAGGCCATGGAAGCCTTGGCACCGAAACGGTCGACGAACGTCTGGAGGTGAGCGATCTCGCGCTGCTGGTTCTTGAACATCGCCTGCTGGCGATCCTTGCGGGCCACACGCTCGAGGATGAAGTCGTCGTAGTTACCGTTATAGCAGTGCAGGCGCTGGCCGCGCAGTTCGATCGT
>CAINSX010000102.1 GCA_903853185.1 uncultured Opitutia bacterium | reverse complement strand
TGGGACACGCATGACTTCGGCCGCGTCCACGGGCTTGGCCCTGCGAAGGCCGCGGAACTTGCCGCCGCGATGGAGCTCGCGCGACGAATCCGCGAGCGGGCGCATGATCCCGGAGAGAAGCTCGACGCCCCCGCCAAGGTCTGGGCGCGGCTCGAGCCGTTCGCCGCGGGACTGGCGGTCGAGAAGTGCTGGGTGCTTTGCCTGAACCGGCGCAACCGGCTGCTCGCGCTGCACGAAGTCAGCTCCGGCACCGCGACGAGCTCGCTCCTGCACCCACGTGAGGTCTTCCGGCAGGCTTTGAAGCACGCCGCCTCGGCGGCGATCGTGGCGCATAATCACCCCAGCGGAGATCCCACGCCGAGTCCGGCGGACCGGGCCGTGACCCGGCAGCTGGCCGACGCGGGGAGGGTCGTAGGGGTGGAATTACTAGACCACGTCGTCATCGGCCGTCCGGAGGCCGATCCAGGAGGCAAAGGCTGGTTTAGTTTCGGGGAGGCGGGCTTGATTTAGAGGAACTTACCCGTGAGTTTAGGGGTCAGAACCCCATGCCCCTTTCTCGGTCCATCAAGGTCGTGGCCGCCCTTGGCGTCCTGACCGCCCTGGTCTTCGCCGGCCGCCAAGGCCAGCGCTACTATAAGAAGAACCTTGCCGCCCCGCGCGACGGTGAAGTCGTCTACCGTGCAGACTGCATGCGTTGCCATGGACCGGTCGGCCAAGGCGTCGCCGGCAAGTCGGATGAACCCCTCGTGGGCGAGAAGTCTGTGGCCTCCCTGGCGAAGTATATCGCTCGCGAGATGCCAGAGAGCGACCCCGGTTCCCTTTCGCTCGCCGACGCCACCGCCTCCGCGGAATACATCCACAAAGCTTTCTATTCCGCCGAGGCTCGTGCCCGTAACCATCCGCCCCGCATCGAGCTCGCGCACCTGACCGTCCGCCAGTACCGCGAGAGCATCGCCGATCTCCTCGGGTCGCTCCGCAACGCGACTTCCACGACCGAGTCCGGCGGCCTCGCCGGCACTTACCGTGAACGCCCGGAGCGAGACCCTAAGAAGCCGGACCAGAACCGGCCCGAAGTCACCTTCAAGCAGCAGGTCGACCCGGTCATCGATTTCGACTTTGGCGACAAGGCTCCCGAGAAGGGCACCTATGTCGCGCAGTTCTCCATCAACTGGTCCGGCTCGGTGCTCATCCCTGATACTGGTGAATACGAGTTCCGCGTCACTTCACCCAACGGCGTCCGTCTCTACGTCAACACACCGGAAGGCGGCAGCGAGAAGAATGCGCTGATCGACCTCTGGGTGAGTTCCGCCATGACGCGTACCGCGTCGGCCCCGATCTTCCTCCTCGGCGGCCGCAGCTACCCGCTGAAGATCGAGTTCTTCAAGTACAAGGACAAGACCGCCGCGCTCAAGCTCGAGTGGCGTCCGCCCGGCGGCGCTTGGTCCGTGATCCCTCGCACCAATCTCTCCCCTAAGTTCTCCTCACCGGTCAGCGTAATCTCCGTGCCCCTGCCGCCGGACGACGGCAGCATCGGCTATGAACGCGGCGCTTCGGTCTCGCGCGAATGGACGGAGGCTGTCGCCAAGGGCGCCCTGCAGGTCTCCGCGATGATCGGGCCGAATCTCTTCGTCCTCGCCGGCACCAAGGCCGATGCGCCTGACCGTGGCGAGAAACTTAAGGCCTTCTCCCTGCGCTTCGCCCAGATGGCCTACCGTCGTCCGCTCACCGATGAGCAGAAGGCTGACCTTGGTAAGATCTACGTTGGCATCGCGCCTGAGGTCGCCGCCAAGCGCGCCTTCATCTTTACGCTCTCCAACCCCGCGTTCCTCTATCCTGGTATCGGTCCGCAGGATGATTACGCCGTCGCCTCGCGCCTTGCACTCACCCTCTGGGATTCCGTGCCCGACGTCGCGCTCCTGAAAGCCGCCACCGCCGGCCAGCTCAAGACCGACGTCCAGGTCCGCCAGCAGGCCCAGCGCATGATGAAGGATCTGCGCGCCAAATCGAAGCTGCGCGACTTCCTCCACCACTGGCTCCACGTCGAAGAAGGTGCCGAGATCGCCAAGGACCAGAAGGAATACCCGGGCTTCGACCAAGGCGTCGTCATGGACCTGCGCACCTCACTCGATCTCTTCGCTGAAAGCATCGTATGGTCCGAGCAGTCCGACTATCGCCAGCTCCTCCTCGGTGACACCATCCTGATGAACGACCGCTTGGCAAAGTTCTACGGCCAGAAGATCGAGGCCGGCGGCGGCTTCCAGCCCGTCAAGATGGATGCGGACCAGCGCGCCGGCGTGCTCACGCACCCGTACGTCCTCGCGACTTTTTCCTACACCAAGTCCTCCTCGCCGATTCACCGCGGCGTCTTCGTGACGCGTAATATCCTCGGACGCATGCTTAAGCCGCCGCCCATGGCGATCGCGTTCATGGACGATAAGTTTGACCCCTCGTTTACCATGCGTGAGAAGGTCACCGAGCTCACCGCCAAGCCCGCTTGCCAGTCGTGCCACGTCACGATCAATCCGCTCGGCTTCAGTTTCGAGCGCTTCGACGCCGTTGGCCGCGTGCGCGCCACCGATAATAAGAAGCCCGTCAACCCGGTCTCCGATTACGCCACCGCAGACGGCAACGTCATCCAGCTCACCGGAGCCCGCGACGTGGCGATCCACGCCGCCGATAGCCTTTCCGGCCAGAGCGGTTTCGTCCGCAATCTGTTCCAGGAAATGGTGAAGCAGCCGCCCGCAGCCTATTCGCCGGAACTCCTCGGTAAGCTGACCACCCAGTTCCGCGCCGATAACTTCCACGTCCGTAACCTCGCCGTCGAGGTCGCCGTGGTCGCGGCGCTCCGCCCGACCGTCACCACCAGCCCTTCCAATCGCTAAGATCATGTCGCTCCAACATCGCAGGGATTTCCTCCGCAGCCTCGGCCTTTCGGCCGCCGCCTTGCCGCTCCTCGGCGGCCTCGCCTCGCTTGGCGCCGCTCAGCCGGTGGCCGGCCGTCGCCAGCGCGTCATCTTCGTCTTCTCGCCCAACGGGGTCGTCCCGCCGGCCTTCTGGCCCGACGAGGAAGGCGCGAACTTCAGGCTCAAGCCGATCATGAAGCCGTTCGAGCCCTTCAAGGACAAGATGCTCACGCTCAAGGGCGTGAACAACCGCGTGCGCGGCGACGGCGATTCGCACATGCGCGGCATGAGCTGCCTGCTCACCGGCATCGAGCTCTTCCCTGGTAATATCATGGGCGGTGGGGGCGCACCCGCCGGCTGGGCTAGCGGTCCGTCTGTCGACCAAGTCCTGCGCACGCACCTGCAGTCCAACGCCGCGACCAAGACCCGCATGGGCTCCCTGGAGATTGGTATCGCCGTCGGCAACCGCGCCGACCCTTGGACGCGCTGGAGCTACGCTGGTGCTAACCAGCCCGTCGCCCCGATCTCGAGCCCTTACGAGCTCTTCGACAAGCTCTATGGCTCGATGAAGGAAGGCGAGAACCTCGGCTCCGTCTTGGATGGCCTCAAGGACGACATCGCCAAGGTCGCCAACGCCGTCGACAAGAGCGATCGTGGCCTGCTGGATCAGCATGCGACCGCCTTGCGCGAGCTCGAGCGTGGCCTGAAGGAAAGCCAGTCGCAGGCCGGCGTGGCGGTGCCCCATCCGCCGGAGCCCGGTGTGCCGATGGACAATGATAGCATCCCGCAGATCACGCGCCTGCAGACCGAACTCCTCATCAGCGCCTTTAAGAACGACATGGCCCGCATCTCGACTTTCCAGTTCACCAACTCCGTGGGCAGCGCCCGTATGAAGTGGATCGGCATCGAGGAAGGACACCATTCGCTTTCGCACGACCCGGATCTCAACACCGGATCGGTCGAGAAACTGATCAAGATCAACACCTGGTTCGCCGAGCAGATCGCCTTCCTCGCGAAGCGCCTGCAGGAGACCCCGGAGCCGGATGGCAAGGGCAACATGCTGGACAACACCACCATCGTCTGGACGAACGAGCTCGGGAAGGGCAACAGCCACACGCACGAGGACATCCCCTGGGTGCTCATCGGTGGCGGCCTCGGTTTCAAGACCGGCCGCGCGCTCAAGTTCAAGAAGGAGCCCCACAACCGTCTCCTCATGTCTATCGCCAAGGGTTTCGGACATCCCATGAAGACCTTCGGCAATCCGAGCCTCTGCGAAGGCGGACAGTTGAACTTGGCTTGAAGCCAGGTTTAAGCGGTGAGCGGATAGCGGTTGGCGGATAGGCCAAGGCAGCAACTCAAGGGGATACCGGGAACGGTCCCCCTGCGGTGCGTAGCGTTCGCCGAATGGTGAACGCAGGGTAGGGGCGAGGCTACGCCGCGCCCATTTTATATGGGAGGGCATGACGTAGTCCTGCCCCTGCCTG
>CAINSX010000101.1 GCA_903853185.1 uncultured Opitutia bacterium | reverse complement strand
TCCGCCCACGGACGTGATGGCAATCACGTCCCTACCTTCGGCCCTACCTAAATGCGAAACAAAAAAGGACAGCACGTGGTGCTGTCCCTACCCAGTGAACGGCTGACGTTCGATCGCCTTAGAACTCCCAAGAGAAGACGAGGCGGGCTTCGTACGGGCTGTATTCGGAGACGTTCAGGTTACCCTTATTCGCCGGGGCGCCGGTGAGCTGGGCGAGCACGGTGAACGCGAGCGAGAAATCACTTTTGCGGTAATTGATGACCGGACCGACCTGGATGCCGGATTCCTCGAAGTCGGCGCCTTCGATCCACTCGGAGGCCGCGATCGCCTCGAGCCCGACGGTCCATTCCTTGGTCAGCTGATAGGCGATGCCCTGCGTCACGAAGAGTTCGAAGGCATCCTCGCCGCCCTGGGTGTGCAGCGCTTCGGCACCGAGATTGGCGACGTACATCCAGGGGCTGTTGTCGCCGAAGTTATGCTGGAGAATGTACTTCGACTCGATGGTCCAGCGGTCGCGCAGGTGTCCGTCGTGCAGGCTCGCCTGCGAATAGCCGGCTTCGAGGTAGAAGGCTCGGCCCCATGCGTTCTTATCGGGATCGGCGAGCATCTTGATGTACTCCAGGCTCACCCCGCGGAAGCGCAGGCCCTCGCGGTCGGCGGTGTCGAAGTAGGTCTGGTCGAACTCCAGCGCCAGCTGTTCGGTCGGAGAGATGCCGAACTCGATCTCGGTACGAAGATCGAAACCTCGGTAGTGAGGGTCGTAGCCGGCTCCGAGATCCTTGCCAAAACGGCCGGTGATGTATTGCTCGATCTCGTATTTCCCGGGCTTGATCGTCTCGGCGATATAGGAGTAACCGAACGGGTTCTCGCAACCGAGGGCGGTCGCGGCGGTGAGCGTCAGGAGGCTGAGGGTCTTCATGGCTGGGGGTGCGGTTGCAAGAAATGAGACTGAATCTCATCTGTCAAATAATAATTGAGAATCAGTCTCATCTTATTGAGACTTTGGTTGTAATCCCTCGTTAAATAAGAGATTTTAACCATCCCGCCGATGCCCCTCCTGATTGTCATTCCTGTGCGCAATGAGGAGCGCCGCCTCGGTCCCGGCCTCGCTCGGCTGGCCGAGAGCCTGCAGGCCCACCACTGCCCGGATGCGTTAATCGTGGTCTCGGATAACGGCTCCACCGACTGGACGCGGGCCGTGGCCATCGAGTCCGCCGCCAAGATTCCTTATCGCGTGGTCTACCATCGCGCGACGGATGGTGCCGACAAGGGCATCGCGATCTTTTCCGCCTGGGAGTCCGCGCCGGAAGGCTATGACGTCTTGGCTTACTGCGATACCGACATGGCGACGGATCCGGAAGCGCTCGTGCGCGGCTACCGTCTCATCGCCGAAGGCAAGGCCGACCTGGTCGCGGGATCGCGCTGGCATCGCGATTCGCAGGTCATCGGGCGCACCTGGAAACGTTCGCTCATCTCTGCGATACTTTCATGTTTCTGGCGGATGCTCCCTGGCGCCCACATGACGGATCCCGGCTGCGGCCTGAAGCTCGTCCGCCGTTCAACTTTCGCCACGCTCAAGATGTCCGCCGACGCGCGCGGTTTCTCCTTCGGTGCGGAAGCCTTCGTGCGCCTCGCGCGCACGGGCGCCAAGCTCGTCGAGATTCCCGTCAAGTGGACCGACGATGATGCCGGCCGTATCCGCCTCGGCAAAGCCGCGGGCGATTACGCGAGGGCGTGGTGGAGACTAGTTTGGAAGAGTTGAGGACTGAATAGAGGACTGAATAGAGGACTGAATGGAGGACTGAGTGGATGACAGAGTTCCTGCACCTGCACCTGGTCTCCGGTTCCCCTTTGTGCTGATGGCTTTTGTCTTGGGTAGGGTCGGGACCGCGTCACGACATAGGGCCGCCGCAGGGCGTCCGAAGGGTTGGGCGTAGCTACGCCGCGCCCTCCTGTCTCGGTGTGTTCCCGTCCGCCAGCCGCTAGCCGCCAATGCCTGTTGCGGAGTGCACGATGAATCGTGCCCCTACCTGGATTCGCCCTTCGGCGAATCAGAGACAACTATGTCGTGACGCGGTCCCGACCCTACCTAGCTGCCGCTCTTAACCATAAAAAAGGACAGCACATGGTGCTGTCCCTACCCGATGCCTCTCAATCAATTCAGCCCTCAACGCAGTCCTCTATGCTGTCCTCTATTCAGTCCTCAATTCTTCAGCGTTGTCCTTTGCGCCGCTCCGGACCCCGCGGCTTCTGGGCCAGGCGTTCGTCGTAGAGGCGGAAGTCGACCTGGCGCTTGAAGCGATCCACGCGGTCGACGGTCACGGTGATGACGCCGCCGGGCATGAACTTCCGTCCGGTCCGGCTGCCGACGAGCATATTCCCGCGGTCGTTGAGGCGGTAATAGTCGTCGGTGAGCGTCGACATGTGCACGAGGCCGTAGGCCTGCGAGGCGTTGAGCTCGACCATGAGGCCGTGCGGCTTCACGTCGGTGATGGTGGCTTCGAACGGACGTTTGTCCGGGCGGGCGGCTTCGCGCTCGAAGAGCTCGAGGAGCTTGATCTTCACCGAATCGCGTTCGGCTTCGGAGCTGTTGCGCTCGGTGATCGAGATGTGCTCGCAGGAACGCGTCAGCTCGCCGATGCCCGGCGCGCGTAACGGCTCCTTCGGGGCGGAACGCACGCCCTGCTTCTGGATGTAAGCATCGAAGATGCGGTGCTCGAGCAAGTCGGAGTAACGGCGAATCGGCGACGTGAAGTGCGAGTAGTGCAGTTTCGCCAAGCCGAAGTGGCCGTCGGCCGACGGGCGATAGCAGGCCTGCTTGAGCGAGCGCAGGAGCTGGATGCGGATGGTGTAGCCGTCTTCGCGGTCCTTGAGGCTGGCGAGCAGCTTGACCATCTCGGAGCGGTGCGTGAGGTCGCCGACCTGGAAGCCGTTGCCGGCGAGTTCTTCACGGAGGGCGGCGAGTTTTTCGGGATCCGGGTCGTCGTGGACGCGGTTGACGTGCGGGATGGAGGCCTTGTCGAGGGCCGTCGCGACGCTCTCATTGGCGAGGAGCATGAACTCCTCGATGAGCTGGTGCGATGAATCGTGCTGCACGACTTCGGTACGGTCAGCCCAGCCGTCCTTGTCGCAGTAGATTTTGATCTCCTTCATCTCCAGGTCGAGCGACCCGGCGCGGAAGCGTTCGGCGCGGAGGACCTTGCCGATGCTCCAGAGGTCGTCGATCATACCCTGGATGAGGTCCAGTTCAGCGTCGGTGAGTTCGGCGAGCGGGCGGCCGGGCGAGCCGGTCTGGTGCGGAGGCGGGGCGGGAAGGGCGCGGATTTCGTCTTTGGTGAGGTGCTGCAGGAAGCCGTAGGCCTGCTTGTAGGTGAGGCGCTTGACGCTGCGGATGACGGAGTTCGCGAACTCGGTCTTCACGAGACGAGCATCGGGTGTGAATTCACAGATGACCGTCTTCACCAGGCGATCCTCGGCTTCGACGAGCGAGCAGAGGCCGCTCGAGAGCGCATGCGGGAGCATCGGGATGACCGTGCCCACGAGGTAGGTGGAGTTGCCGCGTTCGCGCGCCTCGACGTCGAGGGGCGAGCCGCTCTTCACGTAGGAGGACACGTCGGCGATATGGATGCCGACGCGTACGTTGCCGTTCGGCATACGCTGGACGGATAGGGCATCGTCGAAATCCTTCGCGTCATCTGGGTCGATGGTGATCGTCGGAATCTGACGGAAGTCCTCGCGGCCGACGCAATCGGCCTTGGTGACGACCTTGCCGAACGAATTAGCCGCAGCGGCGACTTCGGGCGGGAATTCCGGGCGGAGACCGTAGCGACGCAGGATGGCGAGGTATTCGGCCATCGGCGTGTGCGTGACGCCGAGGACTTCGGTGACCGTGCCGGTCGGATTGAGGTTACGGCGCTCCCAGGCGTCGAGGCGGACGACGACCTTATCGCCGGGCTTCGGCGCGGGCGTGAGGCCGGCGCGGGCGGGGTCGCGGACGATGATCTCACGCGAGATGCGGGGGTCGTCGGGGACGACGAACCACTGCAGGCGATTGTTACCGATCGTGCCGGTAAGCTGCGTGAGGGCGCGCTTGACGATGCTGACCACCGTGCCCGTGCCCCAGTCGTCGCCATTACGGTCGCGGCGATTGGCGTTGAGCTTGATGAGCACGCGGTCGCCATGGAGCGCGACGTGCGTGTCGTCGGCGTCGATGTGCAGCTGTTCGCGCGGAGGCGAACCTGGCACGGCGTCGAAGACCACACGGGCGGAGCCGCTCGGGCGGAAGAGAATCGTGCCTTCGAGCAAGTCGGAGGCTTGCTTGCGCACGGGTGTGCCGACGGGGGAGAAGCCCGCGGAGGGCAGGGCGAGCAGGTGGCCTTTGACGGTGACCACGGCGCCGGCCTTGATGAGACGCGGGATGGTCTTGCTCAGGCGACGGAGGT
>CAINSX010000100.1 GCA_903853185.1 uncultured Opitutia bacterium | reverse complement strand
TGTCGCCACGCACAAGATCGTCTACATCACCGACCTTAAGGTCGGTGACGCGCGCTCGAAGTTCGAGGACGTGGTGCCGAAGTGAGCGCGGCCAAAGGCCGCAAGGGGGAACTTGGCGCAAAGCGCCAAGAGGGGACACGCTGGCATGGGGACACGTGGGCAAGGGGCAGATGAAAGTGCAAAGGTGCAAATGCGGCGAAGCCGCGTGCAAAAGTGCAAAGGTGGATGCAGCCGTTTCCGGTGACGGGGGTTGATTGGTTGAGTCGTTGAATGGTTGGATGGAGGGAGTCCGGCGTCCTGCGAGCTTTGGTCTTAATCTATCCAACCATCCAACCCTACCTTCGGGTTGCGGGTGGCAGGCAACTGGGCAGGGTAGGGTCATGGCTAAAAGAAAAAGTACCGTTCAGCGCATCGTCTACGCCGGCCTGCTAATGCCGATGAAGCATTTCTCTCCGGCGGATAAGAACCGGGTTTTGCGCGCCAACGAAGGCGGCAAGAAGTCGCCGAAGCAGGTCATCTATGTCGGCGAGACAAGCCTGCCGACCGAGGAGCGCTACTTGCAGCATCTGCTCAGGTACAAGTCGCAGCGGGGCTGGATTTATAAGTATGGCATCCGCCCTATCGAGCTGTCCAAGCGCTTGGCTGACCTTGATGGGCTCAAGCCAGCCGTGAAGAAGGAGATCTACATGCTCGCCCGTCCGTTGCGTACGGATTCCAAGGAACGCGAAGCCGCCGTAGCCGCGGTCCTTCGCCGCGAGGGGTTTTACGTCGTCTCGGCTTGATGAGGTGAAGGTAGGGCTGACCATCCTTGGTCGGCTGCGGTCGAGCAGGGATGCTCGACCCTACCTAGAGACAGCTAGGACAGCACGTGGTGCTGTCCCTACCCTAGGGATTGCGGGAGGGGTGGGGTTGAGTAAGGTGGGGCTATGAAGCGGCTGCCCCTGTTCGTGCTCATGCTGTTGACCGTCGTGGGTCAGGCGGCCGAAGAGACGCGTCGTGGTATGGTCGCCGCGGTGCATCACCTGGCCAGCGAGGCGGGGGTCGAGATCATGCGCCAAGGTGGCAATGCGGTCGACGCCGCGGTCGTCACGGGTCTCGTGCTTGGCGTGGTCGATAGCCATAACTCCGGCCTCGGCGGCGGATGCTTCATGCTTATCCGCCTGCCTTCCGGCGAAATCGTGGCGCTTGACGGACGTGAGACCGCGCCGGCCGCTTCGACCCCCGATATGTTTGTGCGCAATGGCCATGCGGTGGATGAGCTGAGTCGCACCGGCGCCCTCGCCGTGGCGGTGCCTGGACAAGTGGCCGTCTTCCATGAGGCCGTGGCGCGTTACGGCAAACTGCCGTGGAAGGTCCATTGCGAGATGGCCGCCAAGATCGCCGAAGACGGCTTCCCGGTACCGCGTGCGAATGCGGGCCGGCTCGCCAGCGTCGCCGCCGACATCGCGAAGTTCCCCTCATCGCGGGCCATCTTCCTGCATGCCGACGGGTCGCCGCTCAAGGAAGGCGAGATCCATAAGCAGCCCGAGCTCGCGAAGACCTTACGTGCGCTCGGTGCCAGCGGACCTGATTGGTTCTACCGCGGCCCGTTCGCGCAGGCCACGGCCAAGTGGATGCGCGAGAACGGCGGCCTGGTCACCGAGGCGGATTTCGCTGCCTATGCGTTCAAACGTCGGACGCCGATTGAGACCACCTATCACGGACGCCGGATCATCGGCATGCCTCCGCCCAGTTCCGGCGGCGTACACGTCGCGCAGATCCTGAACATCCTCGAGGCGAAGGGCCCGGTGAAAGCGGAGGACTCCGTCCACGTCATCGCCGAGGCCATGAAGCTCGCGTTCGCGGATCGGGCTTTCTGGTTGGGCGATCCCGCGTTCACTAAGGTGCCGCGCGGGCTGGCCGACAAGGATTACGGCCAGAGCCTCGCCGCGAAGATCGACGTCACCAAGGTCACGAAGGTCAAGGACCACGGCACGCCGCCCCGCGCGGATGAACACGTCTTCGAAAAGCACACCACGCACTTCTCGTCGGCCGACGCCGCGGGTAACTGGGTCGCCTGCACTTCGACGATTAATACTTCCTATGGATCTAAGGTCGTCGTCCCGGGCATGGGCGTCGTGCTGAACAATGAGATGGACGATTTCGTCTCCGAGCCGGGCGCGCCGAACGCGTTCGGTCTGGTGGGGGCTGAAGCCAATCTGCCGGCCCCGGGCAAGCGCCCGCTCTCCAGTATGTCGCCCACGATTGTTTTCGAAGGCGATCGCCCCGTGCTCGCGATTGGCGCGGCAGGCGGACCGACGATTATTTCGCAGACGCTCCTGGCGCTGCTGCATATCTTAGACGAAGGCGACACCCCGGCGCAGGCGTTGGCGCGACCGCGCTTTCACCAGCAGTGGAGTCCGGATGAGCTGCGCGTCGAGAAGTCGATGCCCGAGGCGATGAAGGCGGACCTCCGTCGTCGCGGCCATGTGCTGAATGAAGTGGAGGCCATCGGTTCGACCCAGGCGGTCGGACAGCCAGTCAAGGACGGGCCGTTCGTTGGTGCGCATGATCCGCGTTCGCGCGAAGGTCGGGCGGCAGGGTTTTGACGAAGGCGGAGCCTGAGGGGGCGTAAACTAGAGGCCCAGAGGCTCGGAGGCTCAGTTGACCAGAACGATACAGCACTCAAAGGGAGCAGCATAGGGGAACCGGATGATTTGCTCGGGGCATAGGACCGAAGCATACATTCCGGTTTCCGGTCTCCCCTTGAGTTCCTGTCGCTGATCCATCCAGTCCTCGATTCAGTCCTCTACGCTGTCCTCTATTCAGCCCTCTATACGGCTTCGGATTGCGGGAGGGGCTGGGAGGGGTATAAGAGAGTCATGAGATACCCCCTCCTCGTATGGTTTGGCCTGGTTGCGGCGGTTGCGTCTGCGAAGCCGCTGCAGGTCTATATCCTCGTGGGGCAGTCGAACATGGAAGGCCATGCGAAGGTCGAGACGATCGATTATATCGGCGAAGACCCCGCGACCGCGCCGTTGTTGAAGCGCATGCTTGGTCCGGACGGCAAACCGGCGGCCGCGAAGAACGTGTGGATCTCTTATTACACCGGCATCGGTGAAAAGAACGGCGAAGGCTTCGGTCCGCTGACGACCGGTTACGGCTCGCGACAGGATCCGACG
>CAINSX010000099.1 GCA_903853185.1 uncultured Opitutia bacterium | reverse complement strand
TGAAGCGCTCCGAAAAGGAGATTCAGACCCACACCGACAACTACACGGCCGAGATCGAAAAGAACCTCAAGGCCAAGGATGCTGAACTGAAGGGTTAATCGTCAGCCTCCGTCCCGTTTCATGAACATTCACGAATACCAAGCCAAAGAACTGTTCGCACAGTTCGGCGTCGCCGTGCCCAAGGGCGTAGCGGTCACCTCTGCCGCCGAATTTGAAGGCGCGCTCGCCAAGATCGACACCTCCGGTGGCATCATGGTGAAATCCCAGATCCACGCCGGTGGCCGCGGCAAAGGCACCTTCACCGACGGCTTCAAGGGCGGCGTGAAGTTCTCCCCGACCAAGGAGAAGGCCCTCGAGAACGCCAAGGCGATGCTCGGCAACACCCTCGTGACCGCCCAGACGGGCGAAGCGGGCCGCAAGGTCCAGACGATCTACTTCACCGAAGCCGCCAACCTGGGCAAGCGCCCGGACGGCCGCGACGACGAGTACTACCTCGCCATCCTCCTCGACCGCGCGACGTCCTTCCCGGTCATCGTCGCCTCGACCGAAGGCGGCATGGAAATCGAACACGTCGCCCACCACACCCCGGAGAAAATCTTCAAAGTGCAGGTCGACCCAGCCGTCGGCCTCCAGTCCTTCCAGGCCCGCCAGATCGCCTTCTCGCTCGGCTTCTCGGGCGACCTCTTCAAGCAGTGCGTGACCCTCGTGACGAAGCTCTACCAGTTCTACTGGGAGAAGGATTGCGCGATGGTCGAAGTGAACCCGCTCCTGGTCACGAAGGAAGGCAAGCTCCTCGCCCTCGACGCCAAGGTGTCGTTCGATGATAACGCCCTCTTCCGTCACCCTGACGTGGTCGCTCTCCGCGACCTCAACGAGGAAGACGCCAAGGAAATCGAGGCCTCGAAGTTCGGCCTCTCCTACATCGCCCTCGACGGCAATATCGCCTGCCTCGTCAATGGCGCCGGCCTCGCGATGTCCACGATGGACATCATCCAGCACTTCGGCGGCAGCCCAGCCAACTTCCTCGATGTCGGCGGCGGCGCGACGAAGGACCAGGTGACGGCGGCCTTTAAGATCATCCTGGGAGACGCCAACGTGAAGGGCATCCTGGTGAACATCTTCGGCGGCATCATGGACTGCAACGTGATCGCCACGGGCATCATCGAAGCGGTCAAGGAAACCGGTCTCAAACTCCCTCTCGTGGTGCGCCTCGAAGGCAATAACGTCGAAGCCGGCAAGGCCACCCTCGCCGCTTCCGGCCTGACGATTGTGTCGGGCGATTCGATGGCCGATGCGGCCCAGAAGATCGTGAAGCTGGTCAACGCCAAGTAACCCCACACCGCACACTCTCATGTCTATTCTCGTCAAAGAAGATACCCGCATCCTCGTCCAAGGCATCACGGGCGATTTCGGCGCGCGCCACGCCCGCCTCTCGCTCGACTACGGCTCGCAGGTCGTCGCCGGCGTCACCCCGGGCAAGGGCGGCCAGGTCTTCGAACACGCCGGCAAGAAGGTCCCAATCTTCAACACCGTCGCCGAAGCCGCCAAGCAGACTGGAGCCACGGTCTCCGCGATCTTCGTCCCCCCGCCCTTCGCGGCCGACGCCATCCTGGAATGCTTCGACGCCGACCTCGACCTCGCCGTGGCCATCACGGAAGGCATCCCGGTCCGTGACATGGTCCGCGCCAAGCGCGCCATGGCCGGTCGTCGCACCCGCCTCATCGGCCCGAACTGCCCCGGTCTCGTGACCCCTGGTCGCGGCGACAAGTCCTCCGGCGGCTGCCGCATCGGCATCGCCCCGGGCTACATCCACCGGCGCGGTAACGTCGGCGTGGTCTCCCGCTCAGGCACCCTCACCTACGAGGCCGTCTGGCAGCTCACCTGCCGCGGCAAGGGCCAGTCGACCTGCGTCGGCATCGGCGGCGACCCCGTCAACGGCACCTCCCACCTCGACGTCATCAAGCTCTTCAACGACGACCCGGAAACCGAAGCCATCATCATGATCGGAGAAATCGGCGGTAACGCCGAAGTAGAAGCCGCCCGCTGGATCAAGGCGCACTGCAAGAAACCCGTCGCGGGCTTCATCGCCGGTGCCACCGCTCCGGCCGGTCGTCGCATGGGTCACGCCGGCGCCGTCATCGGTGGAGCCGAAGATACCGCCGCCGCGAAGATCAAGATCTTCCAGGAGTGCGGCATCTCCGTCGCGGCCACGCCATCCGACATGGCCGACGCCCTCCTCCGCATATGGAAGGGCTGACTTAATTGACGCGATTCCGTCACAGAAAGGCCATAATTCTTGGCCTTTTTTATTTACGATTCATCTCAAAGCCTGCTTAAGTACCCATTCTACTATCACACCTATGTCCGACACCCCTCCCCCCGTGGCCGACGCCCCGAAAAGCCGCACCGTCTACATCCTCTTGGCCGTCTTCTTCGGCCATCTCGGTATCCATAACTTCTTCGCAGGCGACAAGAAGGCTGGCCTGATCAAGGTGCTCGTCACCGTCCTCACCTGCGGCATCGGTGGTATCCCGATGTGGATCTGGGCAATCATCGACGCCGTCAACGTCAAGAAGGACGCCAATGGCGTCGACTTCAACTGATCCGACAAGCATCCTGATAAAAGGCCGCCCACTGGGCGGCCTTTTTCATGC
>CAINSX010000098.1 GCA_903853185.1 uncultured Opitutia bacterium | reverse complement strand
GCGGCGATAAAGGAGGACAGTACGGCGGGCGAAAGACCTCGGCGGAGCGAGAGGCGAATCCGTCCGGTGCGCACCGGCACCGTGGGCGGACGGATGGCGGAGACCATGAAGCCGGCGGCACGCAGCGCAGTGGCGTATTTCAGGGTGACGTCAGAGTCGCCCAAGATGAGCGGGATGATCGGCGAGTCGCCCGAAGGCACTGCGAAGCCAGCTTCAAGGAGCCCGTCGCGCCAAGCATGGGAGAGCGCATGAAGTTCAGCTCGTTCGCCCGACATCGCCTTCACGCGTTCGACCGCGGCAAGCGCGGCGGCGGCGCAGGACGGCGCGAGGTAGGTCGAGTAGACGAACTCGCCCGCGAAGTTGATCAGGGAGTCGCGGACTTCCGGGGCGTGCGAGAGCACATAGGCGCCCTGGGACCCGAGTCCTTTGCCGAGCGTGCCGACCACGATGTCCGCGGCGGCGAAGGCGCCTTGGGCCTCCTGCAGGCCGGAACCCGTAGAACCGTACCAGCCCGTGGCGTGGGCTTCATCGAGCACCCAGCAGAAACCAAAACGCTTACGCAGCGAAGCCAGACGCTTCAGGTCCGGGCTATCGCCGTCCATCGAGTAGACGCTTTCCGTGACGACAAAGATCACGCCGTCCAACGCGGGCTCCTCGTGGAGCATGAGCTCGAGTGCATCGAGGTCGTTATGGGCGAAGCGGCGGAGGCGGGCGCCCGAGGCCATGATGCCATCGAGCATGCTCGCGTGAACCAGGCGGTCGGCGAGGATGAGGTCACCCTTCTTCGGCAGGCCACCAAGGACGGCGGAGTTGGCCGAAAAACCGGTGTTCATCACCAGCCCGTGCTCGTAGCCCTGCCAAGCGGCGAGGGTGTGCTCGAGCTTCTGATGGATCTCAGTGTAACCCGTGACGAGCGGCGAGGCGGACGAAGACGCGCCCCACTCGTGCAGCGCGGCGATGCCGGCGGCGACGACCGCGGGGTCGCGGGACAGGCCGAGGTAATCGTTGTCGGCCAGGTTCACGCGGGTGTCTGACGAAGCACGGGCGGTCAGCTTGCGGCGTAGCGACGATCCCTCGCGATGCGCGAGAGACTGGCGCAGACGCTGCAGTAAGGCCGCATTCATCGCGGCAGGAAATGGAAGCGTGCGGACTTTTCGCCCTTGCCCGATTCCCCGAGCAGCGGAATCCAAGACTCGGCTAGGCCGGCGCGGTTAGCGGCGGCGACTTCCTTCGAAGGCTTCTTGATCGCGTTGAGCCAGACCCCGATGGGGCCGTCGTAACGGCGACGGAGATAGGAGATCGCGAGGCGGGCCTGATTGATCGCACCGAGGCGGTCTTCGACGACCACGATGGCGACCGTCGGCTTGATGGCTTCAGCGAAGTCCGCCCAATCCTTACCCTTGGGGTCAATCGGCACGGCCACGCCACCGGCGCCTTCGACGACGCGACACGGCGCATGCGGGACGGCTTTGTAGAGTTTCAGGAGCGTCGGGAGGTCGAGCGTCTTACGCGCCTTCTTCGCCGCGGCGAGCGGGGCGATCGGCGCCGGGAGCGTCAGCAGCGTGTGCGCTTCAGCCCACTCGCCCGCGGCCTTCTTGGCGTCGGCCGGTCGACCGGCGCCTGCGCCTGACTCCACCGGCTTGATGACCTGCGTGAAGCCGTCGCGGGAAAGGCGACGCGCGAGCAGGCCGGCGACGTGGGTCTTACCCACGCCGGTGTCGC
>CAINSX010000097.1 GCA_903853185.1 uncultured Opitutia bacterium | reverse complement strand
GACTGGCTCGTCGACAGCGAGAAGACCCCGATGCCGATCTCGGCTCGACCAGAACTGGCCCGCGCCCTCAATGAGGTCTTCGCCACCCAGATCGCCGGGGGTAAACGCTACGACCTCGCCGTCCTCGGCCGCCGCACGGCCAACGCGACCTTCAGCAACGCCCATTCCACCGACCAAGAATCGGCCATGCAGTGGGCGATGGACCTCACTCCACTCGTCCATGACGATAACCTCGACCCCATCGCCTACACGGTCGGCTTTATCGACCGCTTGAAGGCCGACGTCACCGCCCGCCTCCGCAAATCCCTCTGATATGAAGCCCACCCTCCTCGTCCTCGCCGCCGGCATGGGCAGTCGCTACGGCGGCCTGAAGCAGATCGATCCGATGGGCCCCTCCGGGGAGACCATTCTAGACTACTCGGTCTTCGACGCTCACCGCGCTGGCTTCGGCAAGGTAGTGTTCATCATCCGTCCTGATTTCGAAAAGGACTTCCGTGACCGTATCGCCGCGAAGTTCGCCGGCCGGATCGATGTCGGCTTCGCCTTCCAGACCATCGACCAGCTGCCCAGCGGATTCTCGGTCCCGGCCGGCCGGGAAAAACCCTGGGGCACCACCCATGCCATCCTCTGCGCCCGCGATGCTGTTCATACGCCCTTTGCGGTCATCAACGCCGATGACTTCTACGGCCGCGACTCCTACGCGACGCTCGGACGCTACCTCTCGGCGCTCACCAACGATTCGACCGCCTACGCGATGGTCGGCTTTACGCTTAAGAATACGCTCTCGGAACATGGCACCGTCGCCCGCGGGGTCTGCCAGACCGATGCCACCGGCAAGCTCACCGACATCCAAGAACTGACGAAAATCGCTAAGCTCCCTCACGGCGCCGAGCACCGAGGCGACGACGGCAAGGTCGTCACCCTCACCGGAGAGGAGCCTGTCTCGATGAACATGTGGGGCTTCACGCCCGCAATCTTCCCCCAGCTCGAAGCCGACTTCCGTGCCTTCCTGACCGTCAAAGGCGCCGAGATGAAGAGCGAATCCTACATCCCGATGTCCGTCGGTAGCCTGATCCGCGCCGGACAGGCCAGCTGCCAGGTGCTGCGTTCCGATTCTGTGTGGTTCGGAGTGACCTACCGCGAAGACAAGCCGGTGGTCCAGGCCAGCATCGCCCTGCAGGTCAGCAGCGGCGCTTACCCACCCTCCCTCTGGGCCTGATGATGACCACCCCCGCGGGATATGACGCCGTCGCGATTGCCCGAGAATTCTCCCTCTCCGGCGAAATCGTCTCGGCCTCTCCCTACGGCAGCGGCCATATCAACGACACGTTCAAGGTCGACGTGCAGGCTGATGGCAGCCCTCGCTGCTACGTGCTCCAACGCATCAACCACAACGTCTTCCGCCGACCAGACGAACTCATGGCCAACGTGGAACGCGTCTGCGCCCACGCCTACGCCAAACTTAAGCAATCGGGCGTCTCCGACGCCGATCGACGCACGCTCCGACTCATCCCGACCCTCGCCGGCAAGGCTTGGCTCATCGACGCAGCCGGCAATCGCTGGCGCTGCTACCATTTTATCGAAGATGCCACCGGACACGACGTCGTCCGCTCGCCGGAACAGGCCTACGCAGCGGCCAAATCGTTTGGCGCATTCCAAGCCCTACTCGCCGACCTTCCCGGCGACCGACTCCACGAGACGATCCCAGATTTCCATCATACCCCCTCCCGTTTCGCCCGCTTCCAACAAGCCTTGGCCAAGGACGCCCATGGCCGCGCCGCCCTCGCAGTAACGGAAATCGCCTTTGCCTTGGCCCGCGCCCACGAAGTCAGCGTCGTCATCGACGCCCTGCGTGACGGGACCTTGCCCGAACGCGTGACGCACAATGACACCAAACTGAACAACGTCCTGCTCGATGACGTCACCCAGGAAGGCGTCTGCGTCATCGACCTCGACACGGTCATGCCCGGCTCGGTCCTCTATGACTTCGGCGATCTCGTGCGCACCTCGACTTCGCCGGCCGCTGAGGACGAAACCGACCTTTCCAAGGTTCGGATGCAGTTCCCGATGTTCGCGGCCTTAGTTAAAGGCTACCTCGAATCCGCCGATGGCTTCCTGACGCCGAAAGAGAAGGAACTCCTACCCTTCGCCGGCAAACTCATCACCTTCGAAATCGGGCTACGCTTCCTCACCGACTGGCTCGAAGGCGATACCTACTTCAAGATCAAGCGACCGACGCACAATCTCGACCGGGCGCGGACCCAGTTCAAGCTCGTCGAATCCATCGAAGACCAGCTTCCCGCCATGCAGGCGCTGGTCACACACGCATGAGCAAACGCATCCTCATCACCGGCGGCGCAGGCTTCATCGGCTCCCATCTGGCGCTTCGCTTCGCCGACCACGCGGAAGTCACGGTGCTCGACGACCTCCGCAGCGGCTATGCTCGCAACCTGGAAGGGGTCCGTTGCCGCTTCCTCCAAGGCTCCATCCTCGATGATGCGGCCTTGCGACAGGCCGTCGCCGGTGCCGAGGAAGTCTACCACCTCGCCGCGATGATCTCCGTACCAGAGTCCGTCGCGAAACCGACCGAGTGCGCCGAGTTGAATACCGAAGGAACCCGACGCGTACTCGCCGCCGCCTTGGCCGCCGGCGCCCGCAAGGTCGTCCTGGCATCTTCCGCCGCCATCTACGGAGACAACCCAACGGTGCCAAAGCTCGAGTCGATGCCACCCGAGCCGAAATCCCCATACGCCGAGACCAAACTCGCTGGCGAACACCTGCTCGAAGAATACCGCCAAGCCCACGGCCTCGGCACCACGAGCCTACGCTTCTTCAATGTCTTCGGGCCGCGCCAGGATCCACGCTCCGCCTATGCCGCCGCGGTGCCTATCTTTATCGCGAAGGCCCTGCGCAACGAACCGATTGGCATCCACGGCGACGGTGGCCAGACCCGCGATTTCATCGATGTGACCGATATCGTCGGTGCCCTCGCCTATGCCGGAGCCTCCAAGGACATGGCTGGCACCTACAACGTCGGCTATGGCCAGAGCCAGTCGATCCTCGCACTCGCGCAGGAGATTATCCGGCTCACCGGCTCCCAATCCAAGATCCAACACCTGCCCCCACGTGCGGGCGATGTCCGCCATTCACTGGCCTCGACCGAACGTCTGCTGGCAGCCGGCTGGAAAGCGCAATCATCCGTCAGCGCCGGACTGGCCGAGACGGTGGCAAGCTTCCGTCAGCTTAAGGCGTGACGACCAATATCGTGCGCAGGAGTTCCTCCTGCCCGTCATTGAGGTTGAGCCAGAAATCGTAGGTACCTGGTGGAGGCAAACGGAGACGGAAGGAAAGCGTCGGATTCGGCGCATACTCGCCGCCCTCGAGTGTCGGATGCATGTGAGCGTAACCAGCAGCGGGCTTGTCGGCCGAGAAGACCACGCCATGGCCCAACGAACCCATGATAGGCATTAGCTTGAGCGGCTTTCCTTCTGGTCCGGCAAGCTTGAGTCGCAAGGTCGCCGACGCGCCTGCCTTAAGTGTCGAGGCTTCCATCGACACAATTGTGTTACGGGTAGTAACAACAAAAGTACCCAACGCCGATACGGCCGGTATGGCGGCCTGCGCAAGCATCACGCGGGAGGTTCGTAAATCCGCGAAGTCCGCGTAGGCTTCTAGGGCGGAGCCACGAAGGTTAGCCGGTAGGTCGAAACGCCAGATGCCACCTTCAACCGGCATCGGATGCAGGTGCGCATAGGCGCGGGCACCGCCGAACTGACGGAGATGGAGATGCACCTTCTGCGTGTGGGATACGGCGAGTTCGTGGCCGTAGTAAGGCTGACCG
>CAINSX010000096.1 GCA_903853185.1 uncultured Opitutia bacterium | reverse complement strand
GCGACACCTACTACGGTCGCCTTGAGACCGAGCTGCAGCTCCGCTTCCCGGATCAGAACCTCGTCGTGCGCAACATGGGCCGCTCCGGCGACACCCCGGCCTTCCGCCCGCACCCCGCCCGCGCCAGCCAGTGGGCCTTCCCGGGGGCCGAGAAGTTCCACCCCGAATACGCCCAGCACAACGGCAAGGGTTTCTTCTCCACGCCGGATCAGTGGCTCTTCCACCTGAAGGCCGACACGGTCGTCGCGTTCTTCGGTTACAACGAGTCCTTCGATGGCCCTGGCCGCGCCGCCAATTACGAAGCCGAGGTCGACGCCTTCGTCGCGCATTCCCTCACCCGGGCTTACAACGGCAAGACCGCCCCGCGCCTCGTCCTCGTCTCTCCGATCGCTTTCGAAAACCTCTCCGCCAACCGCGACCTCCCGAATGGCCAGAAGGAGAACGCTAACCTGGAACTCTACGCCGCCGCCATGGAGCGCGTGGCCCAGAAGCATGGCATCACCTACGTCGACCTCTTCCACCCCACCCTCGCCTCCTACGGCAAGAGCAAGACGCCCTACACCATCAACGGCTTTGCGCCCACCGACCTCGGTTACCGCTTCATGGCTAAGCTCCTCGCCGATGGCCTCTTCGGCGCCACGCCTCGCGCTTCCAAGGCCGATGAAGCCCTCGTCAACGCCGCGGTGAAGATGAAGGACTACATGTGGAACACCGACTACTCGATCCTCAACGGCGTGCATACCCACGGTCAGCGTTACAATCCTTTCGGCCCACAGAACTACCCCGACGAGGTCTACAAGAGCCGCCAGATGACCGTGATCCGGGATGAGCTCATTCATGGCATTGCCCAAGGCAAGCGCACTGACCTGACCGTCGACGACTCCAAGACCCTCGTCCTCCCGCCCGTGCCGTCCAACTTCAAGCCGAGCGAGAAGAACGGCAACCCGACCGAGTTCCTCTCCGGCGAAGCCGCCATCGAGAAGATGACCCTCGCCCCGGGTTATAAGGTCTCGCTCTTCGCTTCGGAAGAGAAGTTCCCTGACCTCAAGAAGCCCGTGCAGATGTCTTTCGACGCCAAGGGCCGCCTCTGGGTCGCCACGACGCCGACCTATCCGGCCTACCGACCGGGCGACGCGATGCCCAACGACAAGATCATCATCCTCGAAGACACCGACGGTGACGGGAAGGCCGACAAGCAGACGGTCTTCGCCGACCACCTCCACATCCCGATCGGCTTCGAGATCGCCCCAGAAGGCGTCTATCTCTCACAGGAGCCGAATCTCGCCCTGCTCATCGATGATGACAAGGACGGCAAGGCCGACCGCATGGAGCTGATCCTTCACGGCTTCGATTCCCACGACTCGCACCACGCCATCTCCGCCTATTGCGCCGACGCCTCGGGCGCCTTCTACCTCCTAGAAGGCCGCTTCCTCCACAGCCAGGTCGAGACCCCTTATGGCCCGCGTCGCTGCAACGACGGCGGCGCCTGGCGCTTCGACCCGAAGTCCTTCCGCCTCGAACGCCTCCAGGTCGACGTCTCCAATCCGTGGGGCTTCTCCTTCGACTATTGGGAACAGCCCTACCTCTCCGATGCCTCCCCGGGTGAGAACTGGTGGGCACTGCCGCTCTCCTCGAAGATGCCCTACGGCATCGAGCAGATCAAGGTCGAGCAGTTCGTCCCCAAGCGCTCGCGCCCGAGCTCCGGCGCCGAGTTCGTCTCGTCGCGACACTTCCCCGACGCGAACCAGGGCGACTTCATGACCTGCAATACGATCGGCTTCCTCGGCATCAGCTTCGGCACGAAGCATGACGACGGCGCCGGTTTCGTCGGCAAGGCCAATGGCGACCTGCTGACCTCGATCGACGGCAACTTCCGCCCGGTCGACATCGAGTTCGCTCCGGACGGCTCGCTCTACGTGATCGATTGGCACAATCCGCTGATCGGCCACATGCAGCACAATGCTCGAGACCCGAATCGTGACCACGAGCACGGCCGCATCTACCGCATCACCTATCCCGAGCGTCCGCTCGTGAAGCCTGCCAAGATCGCCGGAGCCTCCGTGGCCGAACTCCTCGAGAACCTCAAGGAGCCCGAATACCGCACCCGCTATCGCACCCGTCGCGAACTCCGTGGCCACGCGCCCGCTGAAGTGCTCCCGGCCGTCAAAGCCTGGGCCGCCGCGCTCGACCCCAAGGACGCCGCCTACGAGCATCACCTGTGTGAAGCCCTCTGGGCCACGTGGGCGCAGAACAAGCCCGACGTCGAACTCATCGCGCAGCTCCTCAAGGCTAAGCAGCCTGAGGCCCGGGCCGCCGCCGTGGACGTCATCCGCCATTCCTTCTGGCAGATCCCCAACCACGTCGAACTCCTCAACCAGGCCGTGCGCGATGAGAACGCCCGCGTCCGCCTGACAGCCATCGTCGCCGCCACCTGGCTCGACAACGCCGACGGCGCAAAGATCGCGATTGAAGCCTTCCGCAAGCCCATTGACCGCTGGGTCGGCCCCGTCCTGCACTACGCCCTCAGCTACACGCTCAAGGACGACGTCGAAGCACTCAAGGCCGCCGGCCAGCTGAACCTCGACGGCAATCAGGCCGCCTCGGATTACTTCGCCGGCAAACTCAAGATCGGCGAACCCGTGCCCGAAGCCGGCACCGACTCCAAGCCCGCACGCAAGCTCACGGCCACCGAAGAGAAGATCTTCAAGCTCGGTCGCGAGATCTACTTCCGCG
>CAINSX010000095.1 GCA_903853185.1 uncultured Opitutia bacterium | reverse complement strand
GGCGAAGTCGATAGGCGGCGGCGACACCGCAAGAGCCAGGACCAGAACCCAGGTCGAGGATCGCAGGCACCGCACTCGAAGGCTTCCATCCGCGAAAGCCGCAGGTTTGGGCTAGGGCAAGGGATGTCCTCGTAAAGCTCTGGGGCAGGAAGAAGACGCCGTAGCCGGCCAGCAGGCGTGGGTCGGCGAAATAGTCAGGGAAATTCTTGCCGGGACGCTCGGTCGTGAAGAGGTCCGAAAGGTGCGCTACGGCCGGAGTCATGCGCTCGAGGGCTTCGTCGCCGATCTTCTCGGACGCCAGCTCGGCCTGACCGACCCAGAACGCCTCTGCTTCGGCCGGGTAGGCGATGGACGAATCAGTTGGCGACATCTCGACGTCCCTCCAGCGCGCTGCGCAGCGTGGCCGGATCGGCGAAGGTCAGTCCGCTGCCGCTGGGCAGACCGAAGCCGATGCGCGAAATCTTGATGGACGGACGCACGGCTTGGATGGCTTCGCTGATATAGTGGCAGGTCGCTTCGCCTTCGATGTCGTTGCCGAGGGCCAGGACGACTTCCGTGATGGGTTCGTCCTTCAGGCGCTGTTCGAAACTGGCGAGATTGAGCTGGTCAGGACCGACGCCGTTGATGGGCGAGAGCCGACCATGGAGGACGTGATAAGTGCCACGATAAGCGGCGGAGCGCTCGATCGCCATCAGGTCGGGCACTTGTTCGACGACGCAGATCGAAGAGGGCTCGCGTTTGACGTCGAGGCAGATGGGGCAGAGTTCGGCCTCGGCCAGGCTTCCGCAGCGACCGCAGCGGCGCACCGCGGCGGCGGCGGCCTGCAGGGACTCAAGTAAAGGCGCGAGTTTTCCCGGACGTTCGACCAGTAGGTGCAAGGCGATGCGTTCGGCGGAGCGATGCCCCATGCCCGGAAGCATCTTGAGGATTTGGCGAACCTTGTCGAAAGAGGGGGTCACGAGCGATCACATCCCGGGTAGGGAGAAACCGGCCGTGGCCTTCGACATCGTGGCTTCGTGGAGCTCGCGGGCCTTGGCCGATGCCTCCTGCAGGGCGGCGACGAGGGCCTGCTCGACCATGGTCTTGTCCTCCTTGATAAACTCGGGGTCGATTGTCAGGGCGAGGACCAGTCCATGGCCGTTCACCGTGATCTTGATCGCACCACCGCCATGGGAGACCTCAAGTCTCTCCGTGGTGAGCTGCTGCTGGGCCTCAGTGATGCCGCGTTGCATCTTCTGGGCCTGTTTGAGGAGTTTGCCTACGCCTGCCATAGTCCGTCCAGACTCCCGAGCTAGGCGGGGGAGTCAAGGTCGTCCCGCCGTCCGCTCCCTGCTTGCCACCGGGGCGGCAGGACGCAGGTTGGGGCCATGCGGCCGCCGCGAGACCTTCAGATCATCGGTGATTTCGTCGCCATCACCTGGGAAGATGGCCGTGAGCAATGCCTGCGTGCCGAACTTCTTCGCGAGGTTTCGCCGAGCGCCGAGAACATGGGTGAGGTCGATATCCTTGGGCAGCGCTGGGGCGGTGATGGACCGCGACGCTTTCCCGGGGTGGCCGTCACCAGAATGAGCCGTGTCGGCAACTATGCCGTCACCTTCGAGTTCAGCGACGGTCATCGGACCGGCATCTATAGTTGGGAATACTTGAGCGGGATTGAAGAGACGAAATAATCTTTTACGGATTGCCGACTCCCCGATTACGGTCACGGTTAGCGACGTGAAAAAGACTTACGTCCTGGACACCAACGTACTGATTCACGATCCCGAGTCCCTGTTCAAGTTCGATGAGCACATCGTCGCTGTGCCTGTCGAGGTCTTGTCTGAACTCGATCGTCTCAAGACACAACAAGGTCAGCTCGGCGCCAGCGCGCGCCGCGTGAACCGCTCCATCCGGAGTCTTTTTGAGAATCGTCCGTTAAAGGAAATCGCCGAAGGCGATCCGACGAAGCCGGGCGCCTTGCACGCAAAGCTTCGCGACGGTGGCGAGCTTCGCATCGTCATCAACGAGTCCCTGATCCGCGATCACTTCAATGGAGCTAAAGCCGAGCGAGTCCGCGCCGTGTTCATGCAGGTCGACGCCCCTGACCATCGCATCATCGCCTCTGCAATCTACCTGCGTGACACCTCGAAGGGGCCTGTGGTGCTCGTCACCAAGGATGCGTGTATGGCCCTCAAGGCCCAGGCTCTCGGTGTGGATGTCCAGGATTACCGCAATGACCGCGTCGAGACCAGCGACGAAGGCGAGTATCGCACAATCAAGGTGACCGCCGCTGCCATGCGTGATTTCCGTGAGCTTGGCCAGGTGCAGGTGAAGGTGAAAGAAGAGCCGCCCCTTATTCTGAATGAGTATGTGATGTTTACGTCTGACTCTTGGACCGAACCAGCCCGTCATGTCGGCGAAGGCGCGTTCGTCCCCCTCGGCCTCTACCGCGAGTTCATGTCGTCCGACAGCGGCGCCCGCAAGGGACTCCAGATGCCCCGCGGCATGCGCGTCATTCCGAAGAACTTCGAGCAGTGGATCTTCCTCGACGCGCTCCTTAATCCAGAAATCCGTCTCGTGACCTGCTTCGGCCGCGCCGGTACCGGTAAGACCTTCCTTTCCATCGCCGCCGCTCTTTCACAGGTGCTCAGCGATTTCTCTCCCTATAAGAAGCTCTACGTCTCCCGTCCCGTCGTGCAGATCGGCAAGGACATCGGCGCGCTCCCTGGCTCGAAGGAGGAGAAGCTTTCGCCTTACATCCAGCCGTACTTCGATAACCTTGAGGTCTTATTCTCGAAGAACGGTAACGCGGCCCCGATGCCGACCGCCAAGGAGACCGTAGCCACCGACTCCCAACGCCGCCAGAAGAAGGCGCAGGCGATGAAGGCGCCTCAACCAATCTTCGGTTCTCAATTCCAGGCCGTCAACCAGCCGCGCAAGCCCTATCAGTGGCTCATCGATTCCGGTCTCATTGAAATCGAAGCGATGACCTTCATTCGCGGTCGCTCGATTGGTCATGCCTTCATGATCGTCGACGAAGCTCAAAACATGACCCCGCATGAAGCCAAGACGGTCATCACGCGCATCGGCGAAGGCTCCAAGGTCGTCCTCATCGGTGACTTGGATCAGGTCGACACGCCTTACCTCGACGGCAAGTCCAACGGCCTCATCCACACCCATGAGCGCATGAAAGGCCACGCCATCACTGCCAACGTACGCCTAATCAGTGGTGTCCGTAGCGCCCTGTCTGAGCTCGCCGCCCAGCTGATGTGAGCAACTTCCCGCCCCGCGGGGGCGGGGTAGGGTAGTCCGTTCTTGCGCACGCGTTTGCGGGGAGTTTCCCTTCACGCAGTGGAAAAAGAAACCCCGATGCAGCGGCAGTACCGCGAGTTTCGTGAGAAGCTCGCCGCGGGGACGATCTTGCTGTTTCGCCTCGGCGACTTCTATGAGGTCTTTGGCGAAGATGCCGTCGTCGCCGCCAAGGTCCTTGGGCTGACGCTGACGAAGCGCCACGAGACCCCGATGGCCGGCCTGCCGCATCATGCCGCTCCGGCGTACGTCAACCGTCTGCTCGCCGCCGGCTGGAAGGTCGCAATCTGCGATCAGCTCGAAGCCCCGGTCGCCGGTAAACTAGTCCGCCGCGGCCTGACCCGCATCCTCACTCCCGGTACGGCGCTCGAAGATTCGCAGCTCGATTCGCGTCGCGGCAACTACTTGGCGGCAATCTCTTGGGACAAACAGGGCTGGCATGCGTCTTGGCTCGATGTGTCGACCGCGGATTTTCGTCTGGCGACCGACACCTCCCCAGCTCGACTGCTGCCGCTCCTTCACTCGGTCTCTCCCCGCGAGGTCATTCTCCCCGAGGGCCTTGAGCCTCCCGCCGAACATCGCGAGGCGCTTGAGGTATTCTTGCAGGGCAGGGCGACCTCCCGTCTGCCTAGCTGGAACTTTGATGGCGCCGCGGGTGCCCGGCTCGTCGCCCAGACGCTTTCGGTCCATGGTCTCGCCGGTTTCGGCCTGACGGAGGAGCATCCCGCCTTGGGCGTCGCCGGTGCCGTCCTGGGGTACGTCACCGATTCGCTCTGCGACCGTCCGAAGAACCTGTTCCGCCTAATCGAGACCAAGCTCGGTTCCTCGGTGCTGCTGGATGCGGCCTCCTCCCGTAATCTCGAACTCTTCGCTTCGTCCAACGGTTCGCGCGAAGGTTCGTTGCTTGAGACCATCGATCGGACGGAGACCCCCTCGGGAGCCCGCCTGCTGGCACTTTGGCTAGCCGAGCCCTCGACTGACCTCGCCACAATCGCCCAGCGTCAGAACGCCGTCGGCGAATTCTTCAAGCACCCCGGCGCATCGTCCCGCGTCGGCGAAGCGCTGCGTGGTGTCCGCGATATCGCGCGCATCCTCGCCCGTCTGCAGAACCGCCTCCGCAATCCGCGCGAACTCGGTGGCGTCCGCGATACGCTTCGCTCCCTTCCTCCCATCCGTGAGGAGCTGCTCGCCTTGCCGGGCGGCGCGCTCGCCGATCAGGCCGGCCGCATCAATCCGGAGCCCGAGCTTCTTTCTCGGCTCGAGTCCGCCTTGGGCGACGAACTCCCGGTGGACCTGAGCGAAGGCGGTGCGCTACGTGCGGGTTTTGATGCCGAACTGGATCGCCTTCGCTCGCTTGCCTCCGACAGCAAGAGCTGGATCGCCGAGTTCGAACGCAAGGAACAGAACCGCACCGGTATCAAGTCCCTGAAGGTCCGTTATAACGGCGCCTTCGGTTACGCGATCGAGATCACCAAAGCCAATCTCGCTGCAGTGCCGGCCGATTATATCCGGAAGCAGACCATGGTGAACGCCGAGCGCTTCACCACCGAAGAGCTGCGCACGAAGGAACGCGAAGTGCTGCGTGCCGACGAGCAGGCGCTCGCCCGTGAGACCGAACTTTTCCAAGCGTTGCTCGCCGAGGTCATCGCCCGGACGGAATCCTTGTTGGCCACGGCCCAGGCCGTCGCTGAAGTGGATATCGTCCGTGGTTGGGCTGAGCTCGCTCGTGAGGCGAACTGGACCAAGCCGGTCGTCGACGACACCGATGTCCTCGAAATCGAGCAAGGCCGCCATCCCGTCGTGGAGCGCATGCTGCAGTCCCGTCCGGGTGCGGGTTCGTTTGTGCCTAACGACACGCGTCTCAGTAGCACTGGCGAGCAGATTGCCTTGCTCACCGGCCCAAACATGGCCGGCAAGTCCACCTACATTCGCCAAGTTGCGCTCATCGCCATGCTCGCCCATCTCGGTTGCTGGGTGCCCGCCGCATCGGCCCGCATTGGTCTCGTCGATCGTATTTTCTGTCGAGTCGGCGCTTCTGATGAGCTTTCGCGCGGCAACTCGACCTTCATGGTCGAGATGAACGAGACCGCCAATATCCTTAACAATGCCACGACCCGTTCCTTGGTGGTGCTGGACGAGATCGGTCGCGGTACAAGCACCTATGACGGCATCAGCATTGCTTGGGCGGTCGCCGAACACCTGCACGGCGGAGCCGAGGCCGGACCTCGCACGCTTTTCGCCACCCATTATCACGAACTGACCAAGTTGGCCGACTCCATGCAGCGCCTGCGCAACTGGTCCGTCGCCGTTAAGGAGTGGAAGGACGAGATCGTTTTCGTACGTCGCGTGGTGCCTGGTGCCGCCGACCGCTCTTATGGGATTCAGGTCGCCCGCTTGGCCGGCATGCCTCCGGCGGTCGTGCAACGTGCCCGTGAAATCCTGGGCGGGCTCGAGGCAGGCTCCGGATTGCCCGCTAAGGCCTTACCGATGGCAGGAGTGCCTACGCCTGCTCCGGAGCACAAGAAGGTCGTAGCGCCCAAGGCAAAGGCCAAGGAAGCCGGTCCGGAACTCGATCTCTTCGCTTAGATCCGCTCGTTCCAGTCCCGGGAGGCGAACTTAGCCCAGATTCCTTCGTGGTCGAACTGATGATAGGTCGGCTCGGGCACGGACACTGCCGGACTCTGCAGGACGGCGCCGAGCGTCTGGATGAAGTCCTTTTCAAAACGACCCCAATCACAGTCGGGTAGGAAGGGACGCCAGATATAGCCTTCGATTAACAGTCCGCTCCGGGTGCGCTTCTGGGCCGCGCCGGCCACCTTGCGGCCGTCATCGCTGCGAACGAGGTCGTTCGGTTCGGCGCGCCGGGCGCAATCGTCGGGCGACTGGAATTCGCGTGAGCCCGCAGGCATCGG
>CAINSX010000094.1 GCA_903853185.1 uncultured Opitutia bacterium | reverse complement strand
TCCGTCAAGGTAGCCGACCTCGGTCGCGCCAAGCGCATCGTCGCCGACAAGGAGAACACCACGATCATCCAGGGTGCCGGCAAGTCTGCTGACATCCAGGGCCGCGTGAAGCTCATCCGTCGCCAAATCGAAGAAACCACCTCCGACTACGATAAGGAAAAGCTCCAGGAACGCCTCGCCAAGCTGGCCGGCGGCGTCGCCGTCATCCACGTGGGTGCTGCGACCGAGACCGAGCTCAAGGAGAAGAAGGACCGCGTCGATGACGCCCTGCACGCCACCCGTGCGGCCGTTGAAGAAGGCATCGTCCCCGGTGGTGGTGTCGCTCTCCTGCGCACCGTCAAGGCCATCGACTCCGTCATCAACTCCCTCGTCGGCGACGAGAAGATCGGCGCCCAGATCGTCCGTAAGGCGATCGAAGAGCCGCTCCGCACGCTGTGCTTCAACGCCGGCGTCGAAGGTTCCCTCATCGTCCAGGAAGTGATGCTCAAGCACAAGGGTGCCGAGGGTTACAACGTGGCGACCGGCGCTTACGAAGACCTCATCAAGGCCGGCGTCGTCGACCCGACCAAGGTCACCCGCACCGCGATCATCAACGCCGCCTCCGTGGCCGGCCTGCTGCTCACGACCGAGTGCCTCATCACCGACATGCCGGAGGATAACAAGCCTTCGGCTGGCGGCGACCACCACGACCACTGAGGTCGCTGACAGTCGTTCGAACAACGGCGCCCGTCTGGGCGCCGTTTTTTTGTGCCCACCTGACCGGCAGGGCGGCGCACCTTTCATTTTTACGACAACGGCCCCGCCGGAGAGGGCTTTAAGCACTAGGTTTCTTGTTTTCGCTGTATTGCCATGGGCGCGGGGATGGTTTGTCTTTTCCGCATACCCCATGCGCCCCCTCGTCGCTTTCCTCTCGGTCTGTCTCTCCGCCTTGGCTTCGGCCGCCGCCGATGGCCCAATCCGCGTCTTGTATCTGGACGCCAGCGGCGATGAGCAGTCCGCCGTCGGTCCGCTGCACTCGCTGATGGCCGAACTCGGCCGTGATGCGATCTGGTTCGACTACGCGACGGGTGCCACGCCCGACGCCGCGACGCTCGAACGCTACGACGCCCTGGCGGTGAAGCCGAAGGCCGACGGTTCGCCCGCCCTCAATACTTCGATCAAGCTGCCTAACGGCGCCACGGTCGCGGTGATCGTCATCAAGGCCGACACCAGCCCCGCCGCGTTCCGCACCGAGCTCGAGGCTGCGCTGTTTGCCGATCGCAAATCCGCCTGGCGGAAATTTCTCGCGCAACGCGACCCCGAAGTCCGCGAGAAGAACGCGAATGTCGCGAACTACGAGAAGCGCCCTGAGCCGCTAACCTTCCAGAAGCCTTTCTCGGTCAAGGGAAGCATGGAGCGCACCCAGGTCCCGGCCGACATGAAGCTGGTGCTATTCGCTTCTGAACCCGACATCATGAAGCCGATCGCGTTCGCCTGGGACGCCCGCGGCCGCCTTTGGGTCTGCGAGACCTCTGACTACCCGCACGGCGTGAAGGAAGACCAGCAGCAGGGTAACGACAAGATCGTCATCTGCGAAGACACCGACGGCGACGGCAAGGCCGACAAGTTCACGGTCTTCGCCGACCACCTCAACATTCCGACGAGCCTCGTCTTCGCTAACGGCGGCGTGATCGTCGCGCAGGCTCCGAACTTCGTCTTTCTCAAGGATACCGATGGCGACGACAAGGCCGACGTGCGCCAGGTCATCCTGACCGGCTGGGGCATCCGCGATACCCACGCCCAGACGAGCAGCCTTTCCTACGGCTATGATAATTGGCTGCGCGGCGCGGTCGGTTACAGCGGTTTCAACGGGCAGATCGGCGGCCAGCCGAAATCCTTCGCGCAAGGCAGCTACCGTTTCTCCGCGGATGGCGCGAAGCTAGAATACCTGCACCAATTCACCAACAATACGTGGGGTCAGAGCGCCAACGCCTTTGGCGACGATTTTGGCGGTACGGCCAATAACGCCCCGATCTTCTTCGGCGGCATACCGGCCAACATCGTTCCGAAGGGCGCCCGCACGATGACGGCCAAGAAGATCAACCTCGTCGACAAGACGCACACGATCACCCCGAACTTCCGACAGGTCGACGTCATGGGCGGCTACACCGCCGCCGCAGGCTCCAACTTCATCTACTCCGCCCAGTTGCCGCCCCGCTTTCAGGGCAAGGCGATGGTCTGCGAACCGACGATGAAGGTGATTGCGCTCATGGACGTGCAATCCGCGGGTGCTGGCTATGTCGCCAAGGACGCCTTCAATCTCGTGGCGAGCTCCGACGAATGGATGTCGCCCGTCTTCTCGGCCGTCGGTCCGGATGGCGCGATCTGGTTCGCCGACTGGCAGAATTTTATCATCCAGCATAACCCGACTCCCAGTGTCGGCCGCGGCGGCTATGACGCCAAGACCGGCGTCGGTGGCGCGCACGAGAACGACCTGCGCGACCACGCCCGTGGTCGTATCTACCGTCTCGTTTGGGACAAGCCGGGCTCGGTCGCCAAGGCCGCCCAGGGCGACTCCGCCGCCGAACTCGTCGCAGGACTTTCTGGCAGCACGCAGGTCGGCCGACTGCAGGCCCAGCGTCTGATCGTCGAAGGTAAGAAGAAGGAACTTGCTCCGGCCCTGCGCGACCTCGTGACGAAGTCCGCCGCCGATGTCGGTGCCATTCACGCCCTCTGGGCCCTGCAGGGGCTCGGTGAGCTCGACGCCACCACGCATCAGGCCGCTTTGCTTTCATCGTCCGCTGGCTTGCGCCGCAATGCGATTCGAGCGCTCGGTAGCGACGAATCAGCGCAGAAACTCTTCTTCGGTTCCGGCGTTGTCGCCGACAAGGATGCGACGACCCGTCTCGCCGCCTTGGTGAAGCTCGCTGATTTCCCGACGACTCCCGAAGTGCAGACGCTTGTCCGCCAGCTCGCCGCCGACGCGGCCGTGAAGTCCGACGAATGGCTTAACGAGGCCTCCCGTCTGCTCGCGAAGAAGCATAAGACCGCCACCTTTGTCGAGGGCCCGAATCTGTTGCCCAATCCTGGCTTCGAGGAACTGGCCGCGGACAAGAAACTGCCGGCGGGTTGGAAGCGTCGTGACTATGGCGGCAATAACAAGCCAGGCAACAAGACCGTCACGTGGGCGATCGTCACCGACCCTGCGCTTATCCATTCGGGTAAGAACGCGGTGCGCGTCATCGCGCGAGGCGACGACGACACGAGCCTCTTCGCTGATGTTGAGCTGAAGCCGAATACCGAGTATCGTCTGAGCGCCTGGATCAAGACCCACGCCATGCGCGGCAAGGCAAGTCTTAACGATCATATCGGCCGGGCCGAGACCGAGAAGGTCATCGCCCGCGAATCGGAATGGGGCGAAGTCGACGTCGTCTTCAACAGCGGCAATCGCACCAAGGCCAGTATTAATCTCCTCCAGGTGGCCTCTGGCGGTGACGCCATTTTCGACGACGTGAAACTTTGCGAGCTCACCATGGTCGGCGATACTCCCGTGACCGCCGGTGTGGCCGCGCGCGGCGAGCAGATCTTCTGGAAGCACCCTGTCGCCGCCTGCATGAACTGTCACATGGTCGGAGGGAAGGGCAGCGCTATCGGTCCCGCGTTGGACGGTATCGCTACGCGCTCCACGGCGGCCTACATCCAGGAATCCCTGCTCGAACCCAACAAGGTCCTCGCGAAGGGTTTCGAGAAGCTCGGTGTGTCCCCGATGCCGCCCATGGGACTGATTCTCAGGCCGCAGGAGCTCGAGGATGTGAAGGCGTTCCTTCAGACCCTGAAGTAAGACCCTCGGCCCCCGCCCCAATCTGATTGATTCGGGGCCGGGGCTACCTATGCCTTTCGCCCATGTGCTCCGTCGAACTCAAGAAGCCGATGCATCCCGCCCTCGTCTTGTTGGCCTTGGCCGCCGTCACTGGCGTCTCGGGCTCGCTTCTTTACTGGGGCGTACCGAGCACGGAGTTCCACGGCCTGCAGACCGGCATCTTCTTCCCGTTCGAAGTCGAGTTCGCCGATGCGCGCTTCATGGACAACAAAATCAAGTGCGAGTCCAAGGAAGTCACCGCCGAGGTCCGCAAGGCCTTGCAGCAGATCAAGTCCGACTATCCGGTCGACAAGGCCTACGTGACGCTGACGAACTACCCGTCCGGTTATAAGTTTCATGTCACGTACGTGACCTATTACGGCCAGCGCCTCGCCCTCGGTGAAGACAAACTGTTCCGACGCGGCGTGCAGGTCGGCGAACCGAAGATCGACGCGGAACTGAAGTCGAAGGACGACGCTTTCGAGAAGGC
>CAINSX010000093.1 GCA_903853185.1 uncultured Opitutia bacterium | reverse complement strand
TAATGCCCGAAGCAAACTTCCCGGTTTCCGGTCTCCCTTTGAGCGGCGCCTCTCTGGTCAACCGAGCCTCTGGGCCTCCGGGCCTCTTCTTCGGCAAGTCACATCATCTTCCGCGCGACTTCGAGATCCTCAGGGGTATCGATAGCGACGGGATGATAATCGGTGACGACAGTCTGGAAAGTGAGGCCGTGGGCGAGGAAGCGGAGCTGCTCGAGCGATTCGACGGCTTCGAGCTCGGTCGGCTTCAGCTGCGCGTAGCCGGCGAGGGTCGCGCGGTCGTAGCCGTAGACGCCGATGTGCACCCAATAGTCGCGGCGCTTGACCCATTCGGACGGATCCACGCCACGGAGGTGCGGGATCGGACTACGGGAGAAGTAAATCGCTTCACCGTTCTCGGCGCGGACGACCTTGACCACGCTCGTGGCGAGGAGGCGTTCCGTGGCATGGATCTTCGACACCGCCGTGACCAGCGGGCACTTCGTCTCCTTCCAGCGCGTGATGAGGCCGTCGAGTAGGTCGGGCTGGATGAACGGCTCATCGCCCTGGACGTTGAGGAAGAATTCGCCCGGCAGATGGTCGATGACGCTCGCCATGCGAGCCGTGCCGGAGGGACAAGCCGGATCGGTCATCAGCACCTCGGCGCCGAAACCGCGCGCGACGGTCGCGACTTCCTCGGAGTCCGTGAGCAGCACCACGCGGCCCGCCTGGCGGACCTGCTTGGCGCGCTCCCAGACATGTTGCACGACCGGCTTGCCGCCGAGGTCGAGCAGGACCTTGCGCGGCAGACGCGTGGAGGCGATGCGAGCGGGAATGCAGAGGGTGACGGAGGACATTTTTAGTTTAGGGGGCAAGCTGGCACGTGGGCACGTGGACAAGGGGAAGGAAGAAGTTGATTAGTTGATCGGTTGGCCAGTTGGCCGGAGGGAGCGGCAATCACTCAAAGGGGGACCGGAGACCGGATGATTGGCTGGGGACATATGACCGAAGCATACTTTCCGGTTTCCGGTCTCCCCTCGGCTGTCTTGTTCTGGCCAACTGGCCAACTTTTCAACCGGTCAACTAGCGATGCCTTTACTTCCGCGCTTCGGCGGAATGCGCGAGATACCAGGCGTAGGCGCCGCGGATACCTTCCGTGAGCGCGAGGCGCGGCTTCCAGCCGAGCGCGCGGATGCGCGAGACGTCCATCAGCTTGCGCGGCGTGCCGTCGGGCATCGACGGATCGAATTCGAGACGCCCCGTGAAGCCGACCACCTGGGCGATGAGCTCGGCCAGCTGGCGGATGGAAAGTTCTTCGCCTGAGCCCACGTTGATGTGGCCCGCCTGCGAGTAACGCTCGAGCAGGAGCACGCAGGCCTCGGCGAGGTCGTCGGCGTGGAGGAATTCGCGGAGCGGCGTACCCGTGCCCCAGAGGCGGAGCGAGGCGTCGCCGCGGAGTTTCGCCTCATGCATCTTGCGGATGAGGGCTGGCAACACGTGGGAGTTCTCCAGCGAGAAATTATCCCCTGTGCCGTAAAGGTTGCAGGGCATCGCGCTGATGAAATCGCTGCCGTACTGAGCGCGCGCGTGGTCGCAGAGCTTGATGCCGGCTATTTTCGCGATCGCGTAGGCCTCGTTAGTGACCTCGAGCGGGCCGGTGAGCAGGGACTCCTCGCGGATCGGCTGCGGGGCCAGCTTCGGGTAGATGCAACTCGAACCGAGGAAGAGTAGTTTGCGGACGCCGGCGCGGCGGGAGCCGTCGATGACGTTGGCCACCATCGCCAGGTTGTCGTAGAGGAAGTCGTAGGGCTCGGTCGAGTTGGCCTTGATGCCGCCGACACGGGCGGCGGCCATGACGACATAGGCCGGCTTTTCGGCGGCGAGGAACGCGCGGGTCGCGGCGCCGTCGCGGAGGTCGAGCTCAGCGGACGTGCGCGTGACGATGGCCGTATGGCCCGCGGCGCGGAGCGCGCGGACGATGGCGGAGCCGACCATCCCGCGGTGACCGGCGACGTAGATCTTCGCGGCGCGATCCATCAGCGGTTGGCGTGGGCGACCATCTTCAGGTCATGGTCGACCATCTTCTGCACGAGCTGCTCGAAGGAAGTCTGCTGCGGATTCCAGCCCAGCTCGCGCATCGCCTTGGCCGGATTGCCGAGCAGCTGCTCGACCTCGGTGGGGCGGAAGTAGCGCGGGTCGACGGCGACGAGCGTCTTGCCTGATTTGCGGTCGACGCCCTTCTCGTCGACGCCCGTGCCCTGCCAGTCGAGCTCGATGCCGGCGCGGCGGAAGGCGTGGGTGCAGAATTCGCGGACCGTGTACATCTTACCCGTCGCGATGACGAAGTCGTCCGGCTGCTTATGCTGCAGGATCAGCCACATGCACTGCACGAAGTCCGGAGCGTAGCCCCAGTCGCGTTGCGAGGAGAGGTTGCCGAGGAAGAGGCAGTCCTGACGGCCATGG
>CAINSX010000092.1 GCA_903853185.1 uncultured Opitutia bacterium | reverse complement strand
CGTCAGTTCTGCACGAACAAGGGTGGGGCGGCCATTCCGGTCTTTTCGACCGAGGTCGGTCTGCAGCGCATCAAGGCGATCTTCCCTTATGCGGTCGGCAAGCCGCAGGCCTCGGGTTACGTCTCGCTCGCGTTGGAGCTCATGCCTTCGAAGCTCGTGCTTCCCGGTGGCGGCATCATCCGCTCGACACTCCTTCCTCACGGCAACGAATCCACTCTCGGCCTCGTCTTCGAAGAGCCTTCGACCGGCATGAAATTCGCCTATTACACCGATTGCCGAGCGATGACCGAAAAGTCGCTCGAGCTCGGCGACCATGCCGACCTCGCGATCCTCGACGGACTGCGTCCGAATCCGCACCCGACGCACATGACGGTCGATGAAGCCTGTCAGGCGGCGCATGATCTGAAGGCCAAGCGGGCGCTGATCACGCACATGACCTTTCAGATCAATTACGAGACTATCACGGCCCAGCTGCACAAGACGCACCCGAAGGTCGGGCTCTGCTACGACGGTTTGCGCATCAAGCTCGGCGAATAGGCCGGCACGAAAAAGGGCGCCCGACGGGCGCCCTTTGTTTCCGCCTCTGAGACGGCTCAGAGTTCGGTGACGGTGAGGTTCTTGAACCAGCAGGGATCGCCGTGCTCGGTGAGCATCAGTTTACCATGGCCAGGGCCGAAATCCTTCTTGTTCTTGAATTTGCTCTTCGCGACGGCGGCCTTCCATTCGTCGGTCTTGGTGTCGACGGAGGAGCAGAGCTTGCCGTTGAGGAAGTGTTCGATCTTGCCGTCCTTGATGACGACGCGGCTGTGATTCCATTCGCCGATGGGCTTCTTGAGTTTGTCCTTGGCGGAGTCGATGAGGTCGTAGATCGAGCCGGTGTTGTGGCTGCCGCCCTTGAGGCCGTCGGGGTGCTTGTCGTCGTCGATCATCTGGTACTCGATGCCGAGCCATTCGCCCTTGCCCTTGGCGTCCTTGATGTTGGTCACCCAGTACTTGATGCCGTTGTTGCCGGCGGCATCGAGTTTCCAATCCCACTCCATCTCGAAGCTGGAGTATTCTTTCTTCGAGATCAGGAAGCCGGTGCCCTTCTGGGGGGCGAGGTGCATGACGCCACCTTCTTCGGTCTTCCAGCCGGCGCCGGGGGCGCCGCCGTTGCCGTCGGTGAAGTCGGCGAGGGTGAGGGTGACCTTTTCGCCGGCGAAGAGGGAGCCGGTGGCGAGCAGGGCGAGGAGGAGGGATTTCATGAGGAGAGGGCTTTTATGGGAGGTTTCTGGTCTGATTTGAAGTCCTTAATCGCGGCTCAGGGCAGGATCTTGATTTCCTTGAGCCAGAGGAGGGACTCTGCCTGCCACTTGTCCCAAGATGGACCCTTATAGCCGTTCAGGCCGTGGCCGCCGTTGGGCAGTTCGAGCAGACGGGTCGGGAGTCCGGCCTTCTTCTGGGCCTCGAAGAACATGCGGCTGTTCTCGATCGGCACGACCTTATCGTCGAGCGCATGCGCGAGGAAGGAGGGCGGGGTGTCGGCCTTCACATGCTTCTGGCTCGAGAAGTAATCCGACAGACCAGCGGCAGGCGTCTCGCCCATCAGGTTCTTCTTCGACCCGCGATGGACACCTTCTTCCATGCTGATGACCGGATAGATCAGGATCGAGAAATCGGGGCGGCTGCTCTGGTTGGCCACGGCGTTGGGGGCGCGGGTCTCGACGGTCTCGAAATGCACGGTGGCGGTGGAGGCGAGGTGGCCACCGGCGGAGAAGCCGATGATACCGACTTTCTTCGGGTCGAACTTCCACAGCGCGGCGTTGGCGCGGACCGTGCGGATCGCCTGCTGGGCGTCGAGGAGCGGGACGTACGCGCGACCGGCGGGGAGTCGGTATTCGAGGACGATGCCAGCGATGCCATGGGTATTCAACCAGTCAGCGATGCCGTGGCCTTCGCCCTTGGTCACCAGGCCGCCGTAGCCGCCACCCGGG
>CAINSX010000091.1 GCA_903853185.1 uncultured Opitutia bacterium | reverse complement strand
TTCACGTTCTGGCAGTTCGGGAGAAGTTTGAGCGCCCGGGCACCCGCCGCCAGGCAGCGGTCCAGCTCCTCCAAGGCATCTTTGCGCCCGGGATGGATTGATACCGCCGGCACGAACTCCGGATTCTGGGCGCAGACCTTGAAGAGATAGTCGTTCGGGACATGGAAGGACCCGAAGTCGATCTTCTTGCCCTCTTCGTCGTAGACCTCGTCCTGGGCGAGCAACAAGGCCTTGTCGACGTACGATCCACGGATGAGTTCGCTCAAGGCTTCGACGTACTTCACGTCGAAATCCTTGTGCATCAACGGGAGCGGCATCCCGACCGCCCGACGCATGACCTCGCTGAGCGCCTTCAGCCAGAGGCCTTCGACCCGCAGCCAGCATCCACTCCCATCTTGGCCGTTTCCGACGAGGTGAACGTGACAATCATAGCGGGGTGGGGTCATGGAAATAATCAGGGGAAGGCGGCCGTTAGGCGTCCTTCTTGTCGGCGGTGATGCGGCCGTAGAGCCAAGCGATGCCGAAGAAGGCGACCGCCACGGCGGCGCAGGCCGCGATGCGGCCCAGCATGTCGGTGATGTCGTGCGAGAGCACGCGGAGCGTTGCGATGACGAGGCCGATGAGGCCGACCATGCGCAAGGAGCGAGTGGCCATCAGATGGCCGATCACGAACGTCAGCACGGAGGCCAAGGCCCAGAAGAGCGAGACGCCCGCGCCAGGCAGGTTGGCTAGCATGAAGAAAGTAACCAAGAGTAGGACTCCTGAGCCGAGGATTGCGCGCTGGATAGTCCCCAAGGCCCCCAACTCGCGCGTATGGACGACCAACACTTGAAGCATGGCGGCTAGGCCCAGCAGGACGAAGGGCGAATGCTCGAGTCCCAGATGCCTTACGCCGGAGCCAGACTCAACCACCCCGTGAATGAAGAAACCAGCGATCCCACCGAAAGCCGCCAAAGAAAGGTCGGACGGGTTCACTCCAAGCCGGCGCCAAACGCTGGTCAGCCCGACCAGTAGCGCCGCGCCTACGGACCAGAGTAAGGCGAGCCTCCATGCGGAAGGACTCCCAACGCCGACCTTCGGCGAGAGCAGCACGCCAAAGAGATGATGCACGAAGGTGAAGACCACGACAGCTGTTACGAACGCCAATGCATAGCGAAGGAACTTGGTGCCATCGCCTTCGCGGCCAATCAGACGCCACATTGCGAAGCCATTGCCGAGCAAGGCTAACGCGGACCAGAATACCGACCAACTAGACGAATCAGCTCCGACGATGGGGCGCCAGAAGACGACGAGCAGCGTAGTGAAGAGATAACCAGGGGCGGCGGCCCAGAGCAGCGCCGGACGGAAACGCACGGCGGCGGCGAGTAATAGCACGAGCCACGGCCAGCCGCTATCGGCCTTAGGTAAAGAGTCCTGCACGGTGAGCACGACAGCGGCCAGGCCAAGGATGCCGACGATGCGACGGAATTTCTGCCCACCCGAATGACGCTCCCAATCCTCGCGCATCGCCAGCATGAGCCCCAAGGCCGCGATACCAGCCAGTCCGACCCAAGGCTTCGCCGGAGGGTGGCCGATGAAAGCGAAAACCGCGACGCCAGCGAGGGCCTCCGAAGACCAGCGGACGAGTTCCGAGCGCGTGCGCGTCCCGACGACCATTGTGGCCGCGGCGGCGAGCGCCCAGATCAGCCAAACGAGATGCGAATCCACCAGCCAGGCAAGGCCAGCGCCCACGAAGCCGACGGCGGCGAGCAGCAGGACCTCGCTCACGAGTCGGCTGCGACGGAGCTCCAAGCAACCCACGACACTCGCCACGGCGGCGATGAGCAAGGAGACCGTTGCTCGGTCATTATCGCCGCCGGTCGCAAGGAAGAGCGAAAGGAAGGCGGGGGCGAAGAAGCTCGCGAGCTGGAAAGCCGAACGAGCATTACGCCCAAGCAACACGGCGTCATCCTTCACCAGACGTTCGCCCAGCCAAAGCACGAAGAACGAACCCAGCGCCGCGAGCTGCAGCGGCTGATAATTCGCACCGTTCGTCGGCATGGCATCATACAGGAACAACAGACAGGCCTGCGACCCAATCAACCCGAGCACGCCGGCGGACCCCCAAAGACCGCGCACCATCAGGATGACCCCGAGCAAGGCGACCAAGCCGGCACCGGTGGCCGTCGGCCAAGGGGCAGCACCGATACCGACGGAGAAATAGACGGCGACCGCGGCGAAGATGACGGCGAGCTGACCAAACAGCTTACTACCCCTCCAAAGCGAGATGGCGCCGACCAGAAGGGCGACGATGAACTGCACCGTTGCGGCGTCGGCGGCGCTGTCGCAGACCCGCATCTTATCCAGGCCATAGGTCGCCCACGCAGCGAACTGCCAGACGGCGAGGCCGGAAGCGGCGAGCACTTCCCCGAGATCCTTACGCTTCGCGGCAAGAAGGAGACCTCCCCAGAAAAGACCGGCGCCGACCAAGGCGACTTCCAGCACGCGAACAATCGCCGGGATACGCGGATTAAGATTCAACCAGAAACCCAGGAAGACGACGGCCGCGACGGCCAAGACTCCGCCGACACGTACGGCCCACCAAGCGCCGAGCGCATACTCGCCACTGAGATTAGTCGGAGGTAATAGCCCGAGATCGCGGAAACGCTCGAAGACAGGATCAGGCAGCACCTCCACCGGTCGAGCCGGACCCTGCGCCGGAGCAGGCTTGGCCGGGAGCGGCGGCGGCACGTTGGGCGCAGAGGCGACGGAGACAACCGGCGAGGCGGCCGAAGGCGCCGCGACAGGAGCCACAACCGGATTGGCCGGGGCCACCGGCAACCTCTTAGCCAAAACGTCTAAACGCAGTTCCAGCGACTTCACCTCACCGATGAGCATGAAGAAACGGATTGGCAGGTAGATGCCCAGTACTAGGCAGGCGAAGCCGGCTAAGGTGCCGAATATTTCCATTTCCCAAAACTAGGCTCCGACCACGAGGATGCGAGGCTTAGCTTCCCGGCTTTATATCGAATTTTTCAATAACCCCTTTCGGCCTCAGGCGACGGAGCCGCCACGCAACCAGACGCCGGCCACTTCCGGCCGGGCCGAGGAACCATCCCACCGGAATGCGACTAGGTCCGCGGGCTGGCCAATGGCCAATACGCCCCTCCCCCCGACAATTCGCCCCGGTGCTGCGGCCATCAACGCGACGGCTTCCCCTAAGGTCAGCCCAACCTGATTCACGAGCACGGGAATCGCCGCGGTCATGGGCAATGCCGCCCCAGCGAGGTAATTGCCGGTGCCGTCGTCGATCGCCAGAAAACCGTCCGCCCGCAGCTCGACCTTACCGCCAATCGGGGTCTGGTACTTGCCAGCCGGCAGGCCACCTAATGTGACCGTGTCGGACACGACGAGCGATCTCCCCAAACCTTTGGCCCTGATCATGGCTTTAAGCTGCGCCGGCGTGAGGTGATGTCCGTCAGCAATGAACATGGCCGTGAGGCGGTCGTCCGCCAACTGGGGCCAAAGGTGATTATGACGACGGTTCAGCATCGCATGCGAACCATTACCGAGGTGGGTGGAAAGGGTCGCGCCCGCGTCGACCGCGGCGGCAATCTGCGCAGCATCAGCGGAGGTATGGCCAAGCGAAACGGTGACGCCGGCCTTCACGAGATGGCGAATATAAGTAGGCGCCTCCGGCCAGTGCGGCGAAAGCGTGACGAGCTTCACCAGCCCACCAGCGGCCTGTTGCCAGCGGTCGAACTCGGCGGTGGAAGGCGCTCGGACGTCGGCCGCAGAGTGGGCGCCTCGCGGACCGTCCTCGGGGGCGATATGCGGACCTTCGACATGAATACCGGCGACCATCGCGGCGACGTCAGGATGCTGAGTGCAAGCCTCGCGGATTGTTCGCAGGGCTGCGACGAGGCGGGCCTCCGGCGCGGTGACGAGCGTCGGCAGGAAAGTCGTGACGCCGACCTTGAGCATCGCCTGGCAAAGGGCCTGCACGGTCGCGACGTCGAGCGTCAGCCCATTAAGATCATGTCCAGCATAGCCATTAACCTGCAGGTCAATGAAGCCCGCGCTGAGCCACTGGTTCTCACCATGCTCCAAGAAATCAATCGCCTTGATCAGCTCGCCTTCAGTCGTAACCGCGATGCCCCTGCCCGTCGAGGGATCGCGGCCAAGGATGCGCTGGGACGAGACGGCGGACACGGGTCAGCGAGAAAGTTCCGAAGCAGCGGCCACGTCGACATACAGCGTGCAGTCGGCGTGCTGCTGGACGATCGAAGCGGGACAAGCAGGAGTCACCGGACCTTCGACGGTGCCCTTGACGGCGGCGGCCTTACGCTTGTCGGGTACGGAAAGGATGAGGCACGCGCTCTTCATGATCTGGCGGATGGACATCGAGACGGCCTGCTTCGGCACGTCGTCGAAGGTCGGAAACCAACCTTCGCCGAACTGCTGCTGGCGACAGGCGTGATCGAGGTTCACCACGATGTACGGGACTTCGGTCGCGAAGTCGGCGGGCGGGTCGTTGAACGCAAGGTGCGAATTCTCGCCGATGCCGGCGAAGCAGAGGTCGATCGGACAGGCGGTGATGCGGTCGTTCAGGCGCTTGAGTTCGGCGGCCAGATCCTTGGCGTCGCCGTCGACCGGGACGAACTCAGGCCGGGCGGGAAGCTGACTGATGAAACGTTCGCGCAGATACTTCCGGAAGCTCGCGCCGTGCGATTCTGAAAGGCCGACATATTCGTCGAGATGGAAGACGGTGACCTTGGACCAGTCGATGCCCGGCTCCTTGACGAGGCACTTCAGCGTCTCGAACTGGCTGGCGCCCGTGGCGACGATGATGTTCGCGCGGCCTTTCTTGGCCAACACGTCGCGAAGCACCTTGGCGCCATGCGCGGAAGCGGCCTGGCCCATGGCGGCGGCATCTTTTAGTTTCTGGATTTTCATGGCGAAGGGGAGCTGTGACTCTGTCCGTCGGCCCAATACGGGCAAGCGTCGAACCAGCGGCATTTGGAAGGTATCAGCCAAATAAAACAAGGACACGTCTTGTCCCCCGACGGATGGCACCCTACTGCTCTTCTATGACCCAGGCCTGCCCCGCCCTGCTTTCCTTGTTCGCTGCCGTGACGCTTCTCGGCGCCGACAAGCCCGCCACCTCCGGGCATGCACCCGTGCGCGACGCAGCCTGGATGAATGAAAGGCCGATCGAGAACAAGATGCTCACCAGCGGCCAGCAGCTCGACACCGTCGGCCAGCTCGTCGACGTCCCAGGACGCCTGCTGGCGGTCGAATTCGCCCAAGGCGGAAAAATCCTGTTGGTGAAGACGACGAGCGTCCTCGCAAGCCTCGATGCCGCGACGATGAAGCTCATCCAGAAAGCCGACTACCCGATCGTAAAGGGCGGTGGTTCGATGCACGGCCTCGCGGTCGCCAAGGATGGCGCCAGCGTGCTCGTCTCCGGAGGCAAGACCCACCTTTATCGCGCGACGGTCTCAGCCAGCGGCAAGATCGCTTGGGGCCCGTCGATCGACGTCTCGGGCGGAGCGAAGAACGTGAACCCGCTCGGCCTCGCCCTCACCGCCGACGGCAAACGCGCCTTGGTCGCGCTCTCGATGACCAACCAGCTCGCGCTGGTCGACCTGACCGAGGGCAAAATCGTCAGCACCGTCGCCGTCGGCGTCTGCCCCTACGGCATAGCGCTTTCGACCGATGGCAAGACCGCCTACGTGTCGAACTTCGGGGGTAACGCTCCCGGCGCCGAAGAACTCGCCGAGGCCTCTGGCGGCACGATGGTCGCCGTCGATAAGCGCACCATCCCCCTGCGTGGCACCCTGAGTTTCGTCACCGTCGACGGCACAACGCTGAAGGAATCCAGCCGCGTCGAAGTCGGCCTGCACCCGTCCGATATCCTGCTCGATGCGTCCCGTCAGCGGCTCTTCGTCGCCTACGTGGGCGGCGACAGCGTCAGCATGGTCGACACTGCCAAACGGATAGTCACCA
>CAINSX010000090.1 GCA_903853185.1 uncultured Opitutia bacterium | reverse complement strand
CTCAAGGAGAACGGCCTCACCGCCGAAGCCGGCGTGGACACGATGTTCGACTACATCGAGGTCGACGAAGGCCGCCCGGCCCGTCGTCAGGCGCTCTGATCAGGCGAAGTGGCCGAAGCCGCGGACCTTGATCGGCTCGCCATCGGCGATATCGCGGGCGAGGCCGGTGCCGGCTTCGACCGTGCCTAGGCGCGTGAGCGGTGTGAGCCGGAAGGCTTTCCGGAAAGACGATTCCAGTAGGTCGGCACGGTCGTCGCTGACCGCGAAGAGCAGTTCGTAGTCCTCGCCGTCCTGCAGGGCGTGTTCAAGGACCGGCTTACCGTCGGACTTAGATAGCGCCTTCGCGGCGTCTGAGACCGGCAGGGCGGCTACGCTGATGCGGGCGTCGAACTTGGGTCCGAGCAGTCCCGGCAGATCCTTGGCGAGGCCGTCGGAGAGGTCGGTGCACGCTGTGACTTCGCCGTGGCTGCAGAGCCATTCGCCTTCCGCGAGGCGCGGAGAGAAGTCGAGGTGCTTGCCGTAGAGCGAGCCACCGAGCTGGCCGGTGACGAAGAGCACGTCGCCGACGGCGGCGGTCTTACGCGTCAGGATGCGATGGGCGAAGCCTTGGACGGCGAGCGTGCCGATGAAGGTGCTGTTAGGTCCGCGGCAGATATCACCGCCGACGATGCGGAGGCCGGCCTTGGCGGCGGCACGTCCGGCGCCGTGGGCGAAGTCGGTGAGCCAGGTCGCGTCGACGTCGGCGCCAATCACGAGGGAGAGTAAGGCGTCGGAAGGCACGGCTCCGGCCGCGGCGAGGTCGCTGAGGTTGCGGTTCACCAGCTTCGCGCCGGCGCGGATGCCGTCGCAGGCGGCATCGAAGTGCCGTCCCAAAATCACCGAATCAATGGTGCTCGCGCGGATCGAGCGGCCGCCGGTGGTCGGGAGGTGCGCGCAGTCGCCGCCGGGCCCTTCGGGGAAAGCCGGCGCGGATTCAGCGAGCGACTGTACCACGCGGCGGATGAGTTCTTCCTCGGTCAGCTTGGCGACCGAACGGTCCGCAGCGGTGGTGAGGGCTCCCATGGCCTCAGAGGCTGGAGGCGTTCGGGGCCAGTTTCAACCAGAGTAAGTTCCAACTATTGAAACAGCAGTGGATGGCCATGCAGGTTAGTAGCCCGTAACGGTCGCGAACCAGGCACATGAAGGCTCCGAAGGCGAACAAGGGCAGGGCGGCCGACGGGCTCATGTGCGCCGCGCTGAAGAGGGCGCCAGTGATGCAGATCGCGACCCAGCGGCCGTGGCGCTCGGAGCCAGCCCCCAGACGACGTAGACCCGGGTAAATCATGCCGCGGAAGGCGAGTTCTTCCATGATCGGGGCGCCGATGGCGACGGCCAGCGTGATGGTGAAGAACCGCCACGTGTTGACATCGGTCTTCAGGACGGTGGCCACGATCTCCTGCGGTTCGTCGGCGGGCGGCTGGCCGGTCCAGCCGTGTAGGAAGAGTTGCCCCCAGGCGACGTGGACGCCTTTCCACACGAGTGTGGCGGCGAGGCCTAGGGCGAAGATCGAGAGCAGCCCGAGGAGCACGCGAGGCACGCTGAAAGCGCAGAGGGCCTGACGGAAAGGAGAGCCTTCGAGCTTGGGCTCATCGGTCTCCACGCAAGGAGCCCAGTCGAGTGTTCGAGGTGCGATCGCTCCCATGCCGAGCATCGTGGCCGCCGCTGCGAATTGACCGCTGAAAGCCGCGGTGAAAAGATGCGCCTGTGAGATGCCGAAGTGCGTGGAGAAGGCCTGCGAGACCATCCCCGTCACCACACCGAAGATGATGCCGAACGCGAGCAGTCCTGTGCAAAGGCCCATTACCCCGTCGCTGATAAGAGTCGTCGGAGCACTCGCCTTGCCAGGCAGGTTATGCCAGCACTTCAGGGCATAGATGCCGATGAACGCTGCGAGGAGACTTGTGATCACGCACACCCAGTCCCACGGCCCGAAGGCGTCGAGGGACTGCGTGAGCTCGTCCATCTTCGCTTAGGCGCCGAAGACCTGCCGACCGCCGACAAAAGTCGCGCGGACGCGCCCCGTGAGGCCGCGACCGACGAGCGGGTTATTGCCGGACTTCGAGGAGAGGTCGGCGGACGCGGGCGTCCAAGCGGCCTTCGGATCAAGAATGACCAAGTCGGCGAGGGTACCGGCCTTGAGCGTACCAGCAGCGAGGCCGAGCGCCTTAGCCGGACCGTGCGTCAGGCGGGCGATCAGTAGCGCAAGGTCGGCGTGGCCGCCGGTGACGAGCGCCGTGTGGGCGGCCGCGAAGGCCGTCTCGAGCGTCGCGGCGCCGAAAGGAGCTAAGTCGAACTCGCAGTCCTTTTCGGTGGCCGTGCAAGGCGAGTGGTCGGAGCAGATGGCGTCGATCGTGCCGTCGATGAGCGCAGCGATGAGCGCGAGTCGGTCGGCTTCTTCGCGCAGGGGCGGGTTCGTCTTCAGGCTCGTTCCGTAGTTAGCCAGCGCGGCGTCGGTGAGCAGCAGGTGGAGCGCCGAGACTTCGGCCGTGACCGCGAGTTGCTTCGCTTTGGCGCGGCGGACGATGTCGGCGGAACCGCCGGAGGAAAGATGCTGCAGGTGGATGCGTGCCTTGGTGAGTTCGGCGAGCAGGCAGTCGCTCGAGACCACGACTTCTTCGGCGGCGCGGGGCAGGCCGCGGAGGCCGAGGCGGAGGGACCAAGCGCCTTCGTGCATCTGGCCGCCTTCGGTCATGCTGCTATCCTGACAGTGGTCGAGGACCACCAGGTCGAACATCGCGGCGTATTCCAGCGCGCGGCGCATGATCTCGTTGTTCTGGACGCCGGAGGTCGTGTCGGTGACCGCGACCACGCCGGCCTTCTTCATCGTGCCGAGCGGGGCGAGGGCCTTGCCTTCATGGCCTTTGGTGAGGGTGCCCGT
>CAINSX010000089.1 GCA_903853185.1 uncultured Opitutia bacterium | reverse complement strand
GGGACCTGCTCTTCATTCTGCTCGATGGTCTTCTTGGAAGAGGCGATACGCGCCGCGGCGGTTACCTTGGCGGCCTCATTGTCCGCCTTGGCGGCGATGAGGTCGGCGATGTCCTGCTCGAGCTTAGTAAGCTTGTCCTGCTCGGTGAGTACGCCGACGTTGAACTGGGCAGCCTTCAGGAAGACGATGCGTTCGCGGTGGGCAGCGACTTCGGCAACGACGTCGCGGGCCTTGGCCTGGGCCGCGGTGAGATCGGCCTTGGCCTTGGCGAGTTCGGCTTCGGCGGCACGGAAAGCGGAAGCGGCTGGCTTCAGCTTGGTAATTTCCTGCCCGAGATAGGTCAGGCCGCCGCGGTTATCGGCGACACCCTTGGCGGCGGTCGCTTTTTCCGCGGCAGTCTTGGCCTTAGCCGACATGCCCTGCCAATAGGCCAGGCCCTTGACGACCTCAGCATTCTTGGCTTCGTGTTCCGCGAGCTTCTTGGAGGAGGGTTCGTCGCCCTTCACCTTGGCCAAGGCGGCCTCAGCGGCGGGGAGACGAGCCTCGGCGGCCTTCACGGCGGCCTCAGCGGGCGCGAGCGTAGGTTCGATTTCGGCCAAACGCTTCTCGGTCTCGACGAGTCGGTCGGCGATCTTCGGAGGGTTGCTGGAAATGCGCGTCAGATCACGGCCCGTGGCGACGTCGAACATGCGGACTTCACCGAGCCAGTTGCCGGTGACAAAGACCTTGGAGTCGTAAAGCGCGACCACCTTGGAGACGATATCATCCTGATGGACCGACTCTACCTGCTGGATGCGCGTGCCGTTGATGTCCCATAGCGCCGTGTTGCCGTCGGATCCACAGGAAAGAATCCTGCCATCCGGCGTAAAGGCCACGGACTGAACCTTGCCGTGGGCGCTCCAATTGGCGACACGCTTACCCGTCTTCATCTCCCAAGTGGAGATGGTGCCGTCGGCCGAGCAACTGACCAAGATATTGGAATCGGCCCGCCAGGCGAGGTCGGTGACGCTGCCGGCGTGCTGTCCTAGATTGTAGAATTCGCCACCGCCGTCGGCCTCCCAGACGAAGACGTTACCGTTGCGATCCGCAGTCGCGAGCAGGATACCATCGGGGCTGAACTGGGTTCCGGTGACCCACTCGGTATGCTTCGTGATGAGGTAGAGCTGTTCGCCCGTGGCGACGTCGAAGCACTTCACCTTCTTCGCGTTGGTCGCGAGCACGACCTTACGATGGTCGGGCGAGATATCGGCCGACATCACCTGGTCGAACTCCTTGCCGATCTCGGTGACGCGCTTGCCCGTCTTCACGTCCCAGACAATGGCATGGCCGATCTTGCCGCCGCGGCCACCGCCCATGACGAGCAACGAGCCGTTGGCGCTGAACTTCAGCGAGCGGGCATAACCTTCCGGATAAGGCAGGATGCCGGCCAGCTCACGCGAGTCGGTATCGTAGAGTAGAATTTGCTTCTGGCCGGCGACGGCGATGAGCGAAGTCCACGGGCTCGCCGCCATGGCGGTGACAGCGGAGGTGTGTGCGGTGACGATCACCGGCTCGAGCAAGATGTTCTCAGGACGAGCCACCGGGCCGGTCGGCTTACCCGATCCTCCGGCGAAGGTTAGATCGACCTTGGGTCGGTTGGATTTCTTCGCGACGCTCCCCTTAGCCTGCAGCACCCCGCCGGCGATCCACTTAGAAAGCAGGGCCAGGTCCTTGGCCTCTAGCGGTGCGCCTTCCGGCGGCATGAAAGGTTCTTCTTTCTTGGAGCTACAGGTCCAGAGGCGGCTAGCCTGCGGGTTTCCCGCGTCGACGACCGCGCCGCCGCTGCCGCCGTTCATCAGGCCGGAATAGCTGGTCATCTCAAGGCCGCCCTTCTTCTTGTCGGGGTTGTGGCAGGAGAAGCACTTATTCTCGAGCAACGGCCGGATATGGTCGTCGTACGTCAGCTTCTCATTTTCCTGCGCCCAGGAAGCGGTAGAGACCAACCCAGCGGCCAACACGAGGCAACGACGGGACAGCCAACGAAAACTAGGGAAGGCGGCGGACATGCGGACAGACGGATCAGTGGTTGAAGTAGAATTCCTTCGAGTTCATCAGCGCCCAGAAGGCGTCTTCGAGCACGACCTGGCGATTAGCGGGGTCGGTCGCGATGGCGGCGGTGACGGACTTCGCTTCGATCGCGGCAGGGTGACGGCCGAAGACACGAAGGAAGAGCTCATTCACGATCTCGTCATCCTTCTTGCCGGCGGCGATCAGCTTCTCGACGACCTGGCCCCGGCGGATGCGGTCGTTGACCGCGTCGCCATTCATGAGGTGGAGCGCCTGGGATAGGTTCGGGTCGGTCTTCACCTCGGTCGAGGCGACGGACTCACGCTTCGAACGACCGAAGGTCGTCAGGAAGTAGTTCGAAACGGCGCCGTCCGCAATTTGGACCGCGCGCGCGCCCACGGGGAGACCCTGGAACTTATTCGGGGTCTCGGTGATCTGGGAAATGGCGTCGAGGAGCACCTCGGCGCGGACGCGGCGGACCTGGGCGCGGGCGAAGTTCACCTTATCATTCGAGTTGGTCTCATTGGTCTTCGAACTGCGCTGGTAGGCGGCCGAGGCAGTGATGTCGCGGACGAGCTTGCGGACGTCGTACTTATACTCGGTCAGGTGGGCGGCCAGCTCGTCGAGAAGCTCGGTATTGGAAGGCGGGTTAGACACGCGGACGTCATCGACCGGATCTACGACGCCGACACCAAGGAAGTGAGCCCAGACGATGTTGGCGATATTGCGGGCGAAGAACGGATTGCGCGGGGAGGCGAGCCATTCGGCCATCACGCGGCGACGGTCGTCACCGGGCTTGAGGTCAGGCTCCTCGCCGCCGAGGAACTTCGGCTTCACGTTCTTCTTGGTCAGGAAGTGCTGCGTCTCGCCACCCTTGCTGTTGTAGACGATGACTTCCTGCGGGTCGTCGGTGGCCTTGCGGCCGATCTGGGCGAAGAAGGCGTTGAAGCCGTAGTAGTCGTTCATCGTCCAACGATCGAACGGATGATTGTGGCACTGGGCGCACTGGATACGCATGCCCATGAAGACCTGGGCGACGTTCTCGGACAGCTTGAGGCGGTCGAGCTCGCTCTGGTAGTAGTTCACCGCGGGGACGGAGACTGTGCCGCCACTGGCCGAGAGCAACTCGACGACAATCTCGTTGATCGGGCGGTTCTTGCCGATCTCATCGGCCATCCAGTTGTAGTAGAGCAGCGCATTTTTATAGAAAGGCGGCTGGTTGTTGTTGCCGGCAATCCCGGAACGGATCTGGAGCAGTTCGGCCCACTTCATCACCCAGAGCTCAGTGAACTCCTTGCGCTGGAGCAGCGTCTCGACGAGCTGCTTACGCTTGTCCGGACGCTTGTCTTCCACGAAGGCCTGGAGTTCGGCCGGTTTAGGATAAAGACCGACGACATCAATATAGACGCGGCGGACAAACTCCTCGTCGGTGCAGACGCCGGAAGGCACGATGCGCAGGCGGTGCAGGCGTTCATTGACGGCCTTATCGACGTAGTTCGCCTCGATGGCCTTCGGACGCTCGTAGACGAGGCCCTTCGGAATCACGATTACCTGGGCGGTCACGCTGAAGACGTTGAAGCGGGCGAGCATGAAGGCCGCGCCGCGGTCACCAGACTTCACGACGCCGTCCTTACCGATGGAGGCGACGGGGTCGTTGTTCGACATGAAGAGCGCGAGGTTCGTCACGTCACGGTCGGTGCCATCGGAATAGGTCGCCCGGACGGTGATCTGCTGGGTGGCGGCCTTACCTTCGAGAACAATCTGCTTCGGGTAGACCTCGATGCCGGTCACCTTGGCGATGTCGGCCGGGTCATCCTTCGCGCCATTGGAAATCCATTCGAGGATGGTTTTGTTATACTGCGAATCGGCGTCGTAGAGCTTGTTGCCGGAATGCGGCACCGCGCCGACGACCTTTTCGACGAGCGTGCTTTCCTCGGGGATGGCGAGGTTGATGCGGCGGCCGATCATCTCGCGGGTCAGGCGGATATAATCGCCGTCCGGATCCATGCCGAAGAGGGAGAGTCGGAAGCCGTCCTTGCCGCGAGCGGCGCCGTGGCAGCCGCCGCTGTTACAAGTGGAGCGCAGGAACACCGGCATGACGTCAAGGCGGAAGGAGACCGCACGGTCCTTCTGGCCATCCTTGACCGTGACGGGAATGCGGGCGGTGCGGCCACCGATGGAGGCGACCACCTCGGTCTTGCCGGCTTCGGCGAGGGCATGGACGGAATACCCGTCGAACTTGGCGACCTTATCATCGGCAATCTTCAGGTCGGCAAAGGCGGTGACGTCGCGGGTGGTGGCGTCCTTAAAGGTAGCGAAGACGACAATCCGGTGGAAATCGCGCTTGGTCTCGAGGCTGAGAGACTCGGGGAAAATCTCGAGCTTCTCCAGCGTCGCGAGCTTCTGCGTGAGCTCGGCCTTGGCTTCCTCCTTGGCTTTGTCCTTGGAAGCGAGCGTGACACCGGCGGGCCAGGTGGCGCCTTCGGCGACCCAGCGGCGGAGCACGTCGATCTCAGCGGCGGGCAGCGGGCCGTTCTTAGGCGGCATGATGTCGTCATGGTCCTTCGGCAGCGTGAGACGTTTGATGAGCTCACTCTTTTCAGCGTCGACACCGATGAGCGCGTGGCCGCTCTCGCCGCCCTTGAGGAACGCCTCACGGGTGGTCATGAGCAGCTTGCCCTTGGTCTTGTCCGGGTTGTGGCACTCGAGGCACTTGCCCTCAAAGATAGCGCGCACCTCATCGAAGGCGACGGGAGCGGCGGAAGCGAACGTCGTCAGGCCGACGGCGAGCAGGGTGAGCAACGGGAGACGGAGACGGAAAGGCATGGCAGGAAATCAGTTCTTGGGGGCTTCGTTCTTCTGACGGAGCTGTTCAAGTCGGGAAAGGACGACTGGGGCGGCCGGGGCGGGCGCGGACGCAGCAGCCTTAGCGGCGGCGGGCGTGGCGGCCTTGGCGACCGGTGCCGGCGTGGCCTTGCGGGCCGGATCGAGGCGCAGAATCGAGCCGAGCGCGATGCGGTGCGTGGCGAAGCCCTTGCCGACCGGGATGTCGATTTGGACGAACATGTTCGCCACCTTGCCGACGCGCGACTTCTCATCGGTCTCGACGGTGAAGCGAAGTTCCTTGGTGTCCTTCGTCACCTTGATGGGAGCGATGCGGATCGTATCGGGAGCGCCGACGAGCTGGGCCACAGCCTCACCCTCGAAGGGACGGGTCACCTCGAAGTTGGTCGTCATCACGCCGGGGATGCCGACCTCGACAGCGGTGAGGGGGATTGCGTTCGCGGCAACGTAAGGAGCCTCGGTCGCCAGTTCGGCAAACGGCGAAGCGTTGTACACCCTGCCCTTGCCCGCATCGGCTTCGCCCTGGACGATAAACTTCCAAGGCTTGGTGTCGACGTTGGCGGTGGCGTTCAGCTGGAAGATGCACTCGTTGGAGCCTTCGCCGATGCTCTGCTCACCGAGCGAGGAGACGCCGGGAGGAGTCCAGCACATGAAGACGCGGATGGCGCCCTTGAAGCCTTCCTTGCGCTTGGCGATCACCTTGAGGTTGAAGACACCGTTGCGGACGAGCGGGGTTTCCGGCTTCTGGATCTCGAGGGAGTAAGGCGCCTCATCGACCACGGCGACCGGCAGCTGATCCTCGATGCCCTGATAATAGATCGTGTTGCCGATACGCACGATGTCATAGGTGCGGCGCATCTGGCCGACGATTTTGTTGTTCGGATCCTTGGGCTGGAGGAGCGGGGTGACGACCGTGCCGCTATAGGGGGCGTCAGCGGCGGCCTCGAGTACGAGCGGCACGCCGGACTGGTCACCAGGGGCGGCGTCTTCGAGCAGCTTCACGCCGGCCGGAAGGTCCTTGATTTCGAAACGGTAATCACCGCTGACGCCGTTGCGGGTGAAGTTTTCGAGCAAAACCATGCGGCCGCCCTTGGGTATGGCCATGAACTGGCGGTAGCTGGAGTCGTTGACGCTGTAGTCGGGCGAGGCGAAGCTCAGGCTCGGTTGCGAAGCGACCATCTCGATGCGGTAGACGAAATTAGGTCCGCCGCGTTCAAGGTGGTCGGTGATACGCACGGTGTAGATGCCGTCGACGGGCGCGGTGATCTTGAAACGGGAATCCAGACGGCGCATACCGCCGCCATCGTCGTTACCGACGAGCGAGCCACCCTTGGGCGTGAAGACGTTGACGACGGGATCAAGGGGCGAACCGAGGGCCTGGGCGAGGGCGCGGCATTCGAAAACCTGGCCCTTCTTGAGCGGGACGCGGAAGCAATCGACGTCGCCGGGCTTCTCGATGATGCCATTGAGGGCATAAGCGTCGGCGGCGACGGCGAGGGTGCCTTTCTCGTTCGTATCGTTGGGCTCGACTTCGAGGGTGTTTTCGATCGTCGAGAGGCGGAAGAGGTTACCGGACGGCGCCGGCGACTGGGCCTTCGGATAGAGGACGAATTCGGCATCATTCTCGGTCGGCAGGACGACTTCTTCGGAGAAGGAATCATGCGGCTCGAGGAAGCGGACGGTCAGTTTGGAGCCGAGCTTACCGCCGGCGGGGTAGACCGCGTCGGGGCGACGGAAATCGCCGACGTGCAGGCGGTAGAAGGAGTTGGCGGAGCCGCGGTAGGAAGACTCGCGGACCATGACGTAATAATCGCCGTCGTATTCGGCCGTGAAAGAGCAGTAGCCGTCCTGACGGTAGAGGATCGTGTCGTCGGAGAAAGCCTTCTCGAACTTGTCCTTATCGAGGATCGCGACGTAGGGGTCGAGCGCACCGTTCGGGATGGCGGCGAGGCGGAGGCCGTCGACCTGGACGCCGATGCGCTGACCCTTCTTGACCGTGACCTTGTAGTAGTCGACGTCTTCGGCTAGGATTACGCCTTCGATGGTCTGGTTGAGGGCGATTGGCTGGGCGGTGGCGAAGTCGCTGTTCGGCTCCTTCTCCTCGACGTTCGGGAAGGGGCTCGCGAAGAACTGACGCATGTGCGAAATGCCAGACTTCGTGCGCACACGCATGACGTGGTTACCGGCCTGGACGGACTTGCCGATCGAAAGCGTGAGCTCCACCTTGTTGCCGGCGCGGCTCTCCACACTCTTCACCTTGAATCCGGGCGTGTAGAACATCAGGTCCTCGAAATCTTCGAGGCGCGCCCCGCCGATCGTGAGCTTCACGTCGGCGCCGATCTGGCCGCCGTGCGGCTTCAGCGTGGTCATATCGGGATAGGCCGCCCACGCGGCGAGCGGGGCGAACAGGAGCGCGGCAAGGTGACGGAACTTCATAAAACGTTTCAGCGGGGCGCGGCCCGCCCGTCGCACCGGAAAAGCGGACGGATGGGGGTTCAAGCGCCGGATCAGGCCAGCCAGTCGGTCATGATACGACCGCCGTTGACGATATCGATCGGACGACCGCCGTCGGACATGATGCGCTTCTCGGCGTTGATGCCGAGGACGCGGTACATAGTCTTGGCCAAATCTTCCGGGCCCACCGCGTCGCGGTCAGGCTCGCCACCGAGGGCGTCGGACGCGCCGTGGATATAACCTTCCTTCATGCCACCGCCAGCCATGGCGACGGAGAAGACGCGCGGCCAGTGGTCGCGACCATTGGTGCCGTTGATTTTCGGAGTGCGGCCGAACTCGGAGCTGACGAGGACGAGCGTGCGCTTGAGCATGCCGCGGTCCTGGAGGTCAGTGATGAGGCGCGCGAAAGCCTGGTCGAAATTCGGAGCCTGGCCATCGAAGGCGCTCTTGATGTTCGAGTGGTGATCCCAGCCGCCGAAGGTGACGGAGACCATGCGGACGCCGGCCTCGACGAGGCGACGGGCGAGGAGGAAGCGCTGGCCGGCGGTGTTGCGGCCGTACTCGTCGCGCAGCTTTTCAGATTCCTTAGAGAGGTCGAAGGCCTCGCGGGCCTTGGCGCTGCTGACGAGGCCGTAGGCGGCCTGCTGGAAGCTGTCCATGGCGCCGATGGCGTCGGACTTCTCGGTGGCGCGGAAATGCTCGTCGACGGCGGCCAGCATGCTGCGGCGGCGATCGAAGCGCTGCGTGGTGACGTCCTTCGGGGCCAGCAGGTCGCGGACGGCGAAACCCTTGCTAGCCGGATCACTACCGAGCGCGAACGGACCGAAGGCGCTGCTCATGTAGCCCGTGCCCTGCTCCGGAATGCTCTGGCTCGGGACG
>CAINSX010000088.1 GCA_903853185.1 uncultured Opitutia bacterium | reverse complement strand
CGGTTGGGCGCACAGAACTGATCTCAAAGGGGAACCGGAGACCGGATGATTGGCTGGGGGGCATAAACTTTCAGGTCTCGGGTCTCGGCAGCCGGGTCCCAGGTTCGGGTGCTCAGGTACAGGTGCGGGTGCGGGTGCGGGGCTACCTAAGGCAAGCACTCCCCCGATACTCCATACTCGATACTGGCCGCGCCCTCTGCTCCTCTTGCCCTCGATCTTCCCTATCTCAGTCGACCAGGATCTCGCGCGGGCTGGAACCATTCTCCGGCCCGACGTATCCCTTGTCGTGAAGGACGTCCATGATGCGGGCCGCTCGATTGTAGCCGAGCTTCAGGCGACGCTGCAGCATCGAGACCGAAGCGCGCTTCGTCTCCTTGATGATGGCCCAACTCTGAGCGACCAGCGGGTCTTCGCCTTCTTCGCCCTCTTCGCCTCCCACGCCGCCTTCGGCGCCGTCCTTGATGGCCTTGATGACGTCTTGGGCGAACTCAGGCTTGCCGTTCTTCTCAGCCAGGAATTCGACGATTGCGGCGACTTCTTGTTCGCCGACGAACGCACCTTGCACGCGGTTAAGCGTAGCGCTGCCCGGGGGGACAAAGAGCATGTCGCCACGGCCGACGAGCGTCTCGGCGCCGCCTCGGTCCAGGATAGTGCGAGAGTCGATCTGCGAAGGCACCTTGAAGCCGATGCGCGTCGGCAGGTTGGCCTTGATGAGGCCGGTGATGACGTCCGTCGACGGACGCTGCGTGGCGAGCACGAGGTGGATACCGGCGGCACGGGCCAACTGGGCGATGCGCGCGACCGAAGTCTCGATATCTTTGGCTGCGACCATCATGAGGTCCGCCATCTCGTCGATGATGCAGACGATGTAAGGCAGCTTTTCGGTCGGCACGGTCACGCCATCGTCGATGACCGCTTCTGCCGCTTCCGCCGCCGCTGCCTGCTCCTCGGGGCTGAGCGCGAGCTCCTCCTGCTTGGGTAAGCCGGCTTCCTTGGTGATCTTGGCGTTAAAGCCGGTGATGTTCTTCACGCCGCACTTGGCGAAGATCTTATAACGCTGCGACATCTCCGCGATGAGCCACTTGAGAGCGGCAGGCACACGCGTGGGGTCAGTCTCGACCGGGATCAGGAGGTGCGGCAGGTTGTTGTAGATCTGCAACTCGACGACCTTAGGGTCGACCATGATGAAGCGCAGGTCCTGCGGCGTGCAGCGATAGAGAAGGGAGACGATGATCGCGTTGATGCAGACGGACTTGCCCTGGCCAGTGGCGCCGGCGATGAGGCAGTGCGGCATCTTGGCAAGATCCTGGATGACGGGCTTGTTGGTGACGCTGTCCACGCCGAGCACGACGGGGAGCTCCATCGAGGCCTCGGCCCAGGCCTTGGACTCGATGATTTCGCGCAGGAGCACGTCCTTGCGGTTCTTGTTCGGGATCTCGATCCCGACGGTACCCTTGCCGGGCACCGGCGCTAAGATTCTGACCGCGACGGCCTCGAGGTTCATCGCGATGTTGTTCGAAAGGTTGGCGATCTTCTCCACGCGCACGCCCGGCGCGGGCTTGATCTCATAGCGGGTGATCGACGGGCCTTGCTGGATACCGACGTCGACGCCGTTGACGGGATCGACGGGCACGCAGTCTACCTTGAACTGCTTGAGGGTCTCGATCAGGTCGGAAGCACGCTTACGGAAATCCTCGGGCTCGAGCTTGGAGTTGGCGGCCGGCTCGTTGAGCATCTTGATCTCAGGGAAGACATAGTCGCCGCGCTTCTTGATGACCTGGCTGGCACGGGCCTTCTCGATCTTGTCCGGCTGGACGACGAGCACCTTGCCGGCCGCCTCAGGCGTCTTGCGCACGGGCTTGGCTTCGACCGCTTCTTCAGCTTCCTCTTCATCTTCCCGGGCGACCGTCTTCGGCTTCTCGGGCTTCTTTTCCTTGGTCGTGGTGTCAGGGGAAATCGAGACGTTGTCGGAGTCGACGAGGTCGGGGCCGACATCTTCGCCTTCCTTCGGGCCTTCGTGCGGGATATCGACTTCGACCAGGACGGACTTGGAAGCCGCCTTGGGGGTCTCCTTCGGCTGAGGCACCGCCATGGCGGTACCGACAACTTCCTGCTGCTTACGACGCAGCTCGGCGGCGATGGTGGCGCGGCGGCGCTGCTCTTCGGCGGCGGTCACGGCGGCGGCCTTACGCTCGGCATTCCAGGCGCCGAAGCCGTCGCGCATCTCGGCAATCCAAGACGACAGCGTGGCCTTCGGGTCGTCGGCGAGCGCGCCGAGGAGACAGAAGCCATAAGGGAAGACGAGGATCCAGGTACCGTAGTCGCCCAAGACCGGATGGAACACCGAGGCGTAGAGCATGTTGCCGAGCACGCCGCCCGGACCGCGCGGATCGAAGGCGACCGCGACATCCTTAGCCGTGCCGAGCCAGAGGGTAAGGATCGGCGCGAAGAGGATCACGCACACGGCCATCAGGGTGACCTTGACTGGCCAGAGCGTGTGGGCGCGCTGATTGAGCGCGAACCATGCGGCCGCGAAAAGGAAGAACGGGACGAAGAAGCCGGCGTAGCCGAAGAGGCTGAAGAGGATGACTGCGACGGTCGCGCCAAAGGCCCCACACGGATTGTGCTCGGCCTTGGCGTTCGATTCGGCCGGAAGGCTGAACGTCTTCTCCAGCCACTCGGGGACGAGGTTCTGGTCGGAAGGCGCGTGGAAGAGCATCGCGACGAGCAAGAACGCGCCGACGAGGGCGAGCACGACGGCGAGAATCGGTTTACTCTCGCTGGCCGGGCGGGCGAGCGTGGCAGAGCGTTTACGGGCAGGAGCGGGCATGATTATTCGCCGAAGAGAGTTCCCTGCGAGGCGGCGTCCGCGGCGCCGGGAGGCGACGGGTCGGAGTGCAGGTGACGGGGCGGGCGCGTGACGCGGGCCGCGAGGGCGCGCGTGCGTTCCTGCGCGAGGCGTTCGACCATGCCCGCGAGGGCGTGGCGGATCCACTTGGGCGTAAAGGCGGCGGCAGAATAGTCGCACGGGCCGTAACCATGCACGCGTCCGGCCTGGAGCAGCGCGTCGTTCTGGGCGAACTCGGCTTCGCTCTCGGGCACGTAGACCGCGAAGGCCTTACCACCGTTCTTGCGCAGGAGCGAGAAGACCGGCACGTCGCTGGGGCCGTCGGCGACGTAGATCATGTTCTCAAACGGCACGCGGCGATCCTCGGCGCGGACGACGGCGTTGACGTCGATATCGGCGTTCTTGTTCGAGCCCTTGTTGATCTCGAAGAGGAAGCGGGTCTTGATGGTGTTGTCGACCATCGCGGCGACCTGGGTGATCTCGGTCGGTAGGTCCAGCGAGAGCTCGTCCTGCTTGGTGAAGTGCGGCGGGAGCGGGTGCTCGAGGAATTCGCAGCCATAGATGCCGTCGCAATGCGCGGCGAGCGAGGTGCCGCGGATCATCTCCGCGAGGCCAGTGCTGATGACGTAATGCTCGAGGACGACTTCGACGTTGTGCTTCCGGCCGAGCTCACGGACATGTTCCTTGAGCGCAGGGAAGAACTGCGGGAGGCCCGGGCAGAGCTCAATCTCGGCGCCGAGCTCCCGGAGACGGGCGTTCGTGAGGCCCTTCATGAGGCCGGACTTCACGTAGCTGAGGAGGTGATTGAGGTAGACGGAGTCCTTGGGCGTTCGGATGCCTTTGCGGGCATAAAGCGCCGGAAGCTGGTTCGTTTCCTTCCAGAACTGCTCTTCGTCGACCCCAAAGGACTTGAAGAGCGGGGTCTGCATATAGCCCGGACAGAGGGTCTTGTCGAAGTCCCACACACAGGTGAGAACGTGGGTGCCGCGGAGCGCGGGTTCCTTGGGCTGCATATCGGTCGGAAAAGGGATGAAGGTCGGGCTTGCGGAGGGGAGCCTGCCGCACTCCATTGAATAACGAATGGACGTCTTCTGTCCAAGCCCGATTAACCCCTCTTAACGATGTCCGCCAGCCCCCTCCGCCCCGACCTGACCGGCTTCCGCCGCCGCCTGGCCGAGCTCGAAGCCCTGCTGGCCGACCCGGCCACCTTTGCCGATAACCGCCGGGCCGCCGCCCTTGGTGCCGAGCTCCGTTTCACGTCCAAGGCCGTCAAAGCCGACGACGCCCTCGTGGCCCTGGAAAAGGAGCTCGGCGAGTCCCGCGCCCTTTCCGGCGAGGCCGACGCCGAGATCCGCGCCATGGCCGCCGAGGAGATCGCCCGGCTGGAGCCGGCCGTCGAGGTGGCCCGCGAACAGCTGATCCGGTCGATCATCCCGGTGAATCCGGACGATTCTCGTAATGCTCTTGTAGAAATTCGGGCGGGTACGGGCGGGGAGGAAGCCTCCCTCTTCGCCGCCGAGCTCCTCCGGGCCTACACCCGCTTCGCCGAGAAGAAGGGCTGGAAGTGCGAGCTGATGTCCCTCTCCCACTCCGATCTCGGCGGCGTCCGCGACGCCGTCCTGCTCATCGAGGGCGAAGGGGCTACCGCCCTCCTCCGCCACGAGGCGGGCGTCCACCGCGTCCAGCGCGTGCCCGCCACCGAGGCCTCCGGCCGCGTCCACACCTCCGCCGCCACGGTCGCGGTGCTCCCGGAAGCCGAAGAAGCCGAGGTCGTCCTGAAGCCCGAGGACCTCGACATGTCCGTCGCCCGCGCGAGCGGTGCCGGCGGCCAGCACGTCAATAAGACGGAGTCCGCGGTGCAGATCATCCACAAGCCGACGGGCTTGATGGTCTACTGCGCCGACGAGCGCTCCCAGCTGCGCAATCGCGTCAAGGCCCTCCGCGTCCTGCGCTCCCGCCTCCTCGACCTGACACGCGCCAAGGAACGCGAAGCCCGCGCCGACGCCCGCAAGACCCAGGTGGGCTCGGGCGATCGCTCCGAACGCATCCGCACCTACAACTTCCCTCAGAACCGCATCACCGACCACCGCATCGACCTCACGGTCCACGGCATCGAACAGGTGCTCGAAGGGAATCTTGATCAGCTCGTAGACGCGCTCTTTGAGGCTGACCTACGCGAACGCGCCGAGGCGATCACTCGACCGACAGCCTAAGTAGCGCAACGCCTTCGCGCACGAGGAGGTCGCCCTTGTCGGCGTGCCCGTCATCGAGCCAGCCGTCGACGACACCGAAAGCACGTTCGTAAGATCGACCAAGCTCCGCCGGCGTGAAGACGACCGCCGGACCGCCGGTCTCGCACTTGGGCACGAAGGCCCACTTGCCGGGAATCTGGCACTTGGCGACCGCCGTGGTCATCGGCTCGAGATTGAACCCGCCGAACTGCCCGCCGGGGGCGGCGAGGTCGCAGGCCTTGGGCCACTCACCCTTCTCGGCATGGTACTGCATGAAGATGATGCGCGCCTGCATGCAGACCTGGGAGACGGAGTTGGCCTTGCGATGATCCATGACGACGAACACCAAGGCGACCGCGAGACCGATGAGCAGGCCCCAGAAGCCACGCCGACCCGCCGATACCCAAAGTGGCTCGAGGGGGACGCGGAGGATCCCGGCTTGCTTGGCGTTCTCGTCGGCGGACATGGGCGAAGAAGATGCCCGGGGGGGGCCCGCCAGCAAGCCCGGAGGAAGTGCGTTTGTGCCTTGGAGGGAAGCCGCTTACCCTCTTGATAGGGGCATGGACGCGGACCACCTCCAACGCTTCGCCGGCATCGGCCGACTCTACGGGCGCGCTGGCATGGAACGCCTCGCCCGCTCGTCCTTCCTCGTCGTCGGTCTCGGTGGCGTCGGCTCCTGGACCGTCGAGGCCCTCGCGCGCTCCGGCGTCGGCCACCTCTCGATGGTCGATGGCGATTCGGTCTGCATCTCCAACACGAACCGCCAGCTACATGCGGTGGCGGGTAACGACGGCAAGCCGAAGACGGAGGCGATGGCGGAACGCGCCCGCTCGATCCACCCGAAGATCCGTACGACGCTCCACCAGCGCTTCCTCTCGAGATTTAATCCCCATGAGGTACTCGCGGACTTCGACGGCGTGGTGATCGATGCGATGGACGCGCTCTCGCCCAAATGCGGGCTGATCGCCGAAGCGGTGAACCGCAAGCTACCCGTGGTCACCGTCGGCGGCTGTGCGGGCCGACTTGATGGCACGCGCATCAAGATCACCGACCTCCGCGACTCGCGCGACGACCCGCTGATGATGCTGGTCCGCAAACGCCTGCGTCAGAATTTCGACTTCCCCCGCGGCAAGGCGCCGTTCGGTGTCTCGTGCGTTTGGTCCGACGAACCGTTCACGCAACCGACAGACTGCGAAGGGCTCCCCGGCGGCGAAATCCCCGAAGGTGAAGACCTCCACCCGAATTGCGAATGGGGTTACGGCACGGCTTCGCACGTGGCCGGCGCATTCGGCCTTGCGGCCGCAGGCGAAGCGCTTCGCCTGTCACTGCTACGCGCCGAATAAGCGCGCGAAGTTCGCCGAGGTCAGCGCGGCGGACTCCTCGGGCGTCACGCCCATCGTCCGCGCGAGCTCGGCGTTATTGCGCACGAGGTTCGACGGATGGTTCTGCTCGGAGTCGTCGGCGGAGGGCGGAAGTTCGCGCACGCGAAACTCGGGCGCGGGACACAGCGCGGGCGCGTCGGTCTCGACGAGGATCCGCTCACGCGGGATGGCCGCGGCGAATTGGACACGTAGGTCGGCCTTGCGCGGGATGAGGTGATGCGCGCTGAAAGAAAAATAAGCGCCGAGCTTCGCGAGTTCGGGCACAAGCTCGACGGGGCCGTTCCAGCTATGCAGGAGGAGGCCACGCCGTGGGAGCGCCGTCGCGCGCACGATATCCATCAGCGGACCGATGGCCTTAACGCAATGAATCGTCAGCGCGCGGTCGAGTTCGACGGCGAGGGCGAGCTGGACGCGGAAGGCCTGCTCCTGCGCGACGGGATCGAAATCCTTCACCCATCGGTCGAGGCCCATCTCGCCGACGCCGGCTGAGGGGTGCGCGAGGAGGATCGCCCGGAGCTGCTCTTCCCATCCGATGGGAGCCGTCGGGACATCCCAGGGATGCAGGCCGAAAGAGACACGGTTACGCGGGTCACGTCGTCCGAGAGCGGCCACGTCTTCCCAGTCGGCGGGCGCGCTGCCATTGATCATCGCCTGCCCCACGCCGTCCGCCCGGGCCTGCTCGACCGCGGCGTACGGCACCTCGGCGAACTGATAATGGCAATGGGCGTCGCGGAGTTCCATCAGGCGACTCGGAGGATGACCGCCGGACCCTTCGCCTCAACGACGAACCACCTTGCCCTGCCGCCCCGCCCTGCCCTATCTCCGTGGCAGGATGAAGACGCCGCCCTTGCCCACCGAAGCGCTGATGACCGTCACCGGCCTACCCTACCCGCTCAAGGCGAAGGGCAAGGTCCGTGAAGTCTTCGACCTCGGCACGCATTACCTGATCGTCGCGACGGACCGTCTCTCGGCCTTTGACGTCGTGATGCCCAACGGCGTCCCGGGCAAAGGCATCCTCCTCACGCAGATCAGCCTCTGGTGGTTCGACCAGGCCCGCCTCGTCTTCCCGACGCACCTCGTGCCGGATCACGCCAACGCGCTGGCCAAGGCCCTGCACGGCCACGAACACCTGATCCCGCGCTCGATGCTCGTGCGCAAGCTCCAACCCCTTCCCGTCGAAGCGGTCGTCCGCGGCTACCTCGCCGGCGGCGGCTTCAAGGAATACCAAAAGACCGGCGGCATCCTCGATCACCCACTGCCCGAAGGCCTGCTCGACGGCTCGAAGCTGCCGCAGCCGATCTTCACACCGTCCACGAAAGCCGCCGAAGGCCACGACGAGGCCATCACCCGCGCGCGCTGCGGCGAGATCCTCGGCGAGAAGGTCTTCCGCACGGTACAGGAAACTTCGATCGCGCTCTACCGCATGGGCGCCGAACGCGCCGCCAAGGCCGGCGTCATCCTGGCCGACACGAAGTTCGAATTCGGCAGCGCTCCGGATGGCTCGCTGGTGCTCATCGACGAAGTCCTGACGCCTGACTCTTCCCGCTATTGGCCCGCCGCCACCTGGCAGCCCGGCCGCGCCCAACCTTCCTACGATAAGCAGTTCGTCCGCGATTGGCTCGAAACCCAGCCGTGGAGCAAGACCGCGCCGGGCCCGACCCTGCCGGCCGACGTCGTGCAGAAGACCCAGGCGCTCTACGCGGAGTGCCTCGAGCGGCTGACTTCGTAAGATAATCACGAGGTCCAGAGGACTAGAGGGCCCGTGGGCCTGAGGGAGGGACTGAGAGTATGGAGTATCGAGTATCGGGGGAGTGCTGCCTTGGTAGGGTCGGGACCGCGTCACGACATAGGTGCCTTGTTGT
>CAINSX010000087.1 GCA_903853185.1 uncultured Opitutia bacterium | reverse complement strand
TTGAAGGTCACGCGGAACTCTTCCTCGCTCTCAACTTTACCTTCCCAAGTGTAATGGGATCGGACCGGACCGTCGACCTGCGCGCAGGCAGCGAGCCCGGCGGCCACCGCATCGGCGGCGAGGCGGTCGGCTTCGTCGCGGGAGGGTAGGGTCGTCAGGGCGATGCCGATGGCTTCAGTCATTCGCTTCACTGTCGGGCTTCAGGTAGCGTTCCGTGATGATCTCGATCAGCATGTCGCGGGCTTCCTTCACCGAGTCGACATGGATGTAGAGGTCGCGGTCTTCGGGCGAGACCATGCCCCATTCCTGGAAGGCTTCGAAGTTGATGGTATCCTTCCAGAAGGCGGAGCCAAAGAGCAGCACGGGGAACTGCTTCTTAGTTTTCTTTGTCTGGATGAGCGTGAGCATCTCGAAGAGCTCGTCCATCGTGCCGAAGCCGCCCGGGAAGGCCACGAGGGCCTTGGCGAGATAGAGGAACCAGTACTTGCGAACAAAGAAGTAGTGGAACTCTAAATCAAGCTCCGGCGTGATATAGGGGTTGTGCTCCTGTTCAAAGGGCAGGGCGATGCCGAGTCCGACCGAGCGGCCGCCGGCTTCGTGCGCACCGCGGTTGGCGGCTTCCATGATGCCGGGTCCGCCGCCGGAGCAGACGAGGAAGCGCTGCCACTCGGGAAGCGTGAGCGACCACTTGGTCATCTCGAAGGCGAGTTCGCGGCAGGCTTCGTAATAAGCGGAGCTGCGCAGGTCGATCTCGGCGACGCGGACGCGCTGGGCGCATTCGGCGCCGGAGCAGGCGCCGCTCGCGGCCATGGCCTTGGCTTCTTCGAGGCGCTTGCGGGCGACTTCAGGGGGGAGCGTGCGCGCGGAGCCGAACATCACGACGGTGTTGCGGACGCCGTATTTCTTGAAGCGCAGATGCGGCTCGGTCATCTCCGTCAGCACGCGGATGCCGCGGGCCTGGGGGCTGGTCATGAACTCGGGGTTCAGGTAGGCCCGGGGCGGGGTGGGCCTTAGTTTGCCTTTTTCCGGGCTCATGGGGCTATCCTCCCCCTCCTAAGGCCATCTGCCAAGCCGGGAAGCGTGGGGCTTGACACCCTCGGTGGGGTGTCCTTGGCTGTTCCTTTACAGCCATGCATCCGACCTATCGTCCGTCAAAGATCTCCCGCGCCCGCAAGTGCGGTTTCCGCGCCCGTTCCAAGACCCCCGGTGGCCGTAAGGTTCTGGCCAAGCGCCGTGCCATCGGTCGCAAGCGCCTCGGCGCCTCCTAAGACCTATGCGTCTCCCGCGGGAGCGTCGAATTCGCGCCTCGGCCGACTTCAACCGCCTCCGCCAAGAAGGCTCGCGACTGGATTGCGGGCCTTTTCTTTTGAATTTCCGCCAGACGGGGGAGAAGGGTAAGGCCCGTTTCGCCGTCATCGCGGCCAAGAAGAACCTGCCGCGGGCGGTCGATCGCAATCGGGCCAAGCGCCTGTCGCGTGAGCTTTTCCGGACCGACGCCGCCGCCTTCCCCGCGGGCTGGGAGGTCGTGTTGGTCATCCGTTCGGGCATGCTGAAGCGGTCGCTGGCCGAGCTCCGTAAGGTCTATGCCGCGGCGTCCGTCCGTATCCTGGCGGCGAAGGGCAGTCCAGCCGCATGAGCGAGCCTCGCCCATCGTTGCTCGCGAGCCTAGCCTTGGTCGTCGTCCGATTTTATCAGCGCTTCCTTTCGAAGCTGCTCCATCTGATTCCGGGATCAGGCTGTCGTTATCACCCGACCTGCTCGTGCTATGCATCGACGGCGATCTCGCGTTTCGGTTTCTTCAAAGGTGGCTGGATGGGGTTTCGGCGGATCTGCCGTTGCAACCCTTGGGGTGGTTCGGGTGTGGACGAGGTGCCAGAACGGTGAGGCCCTCAGGGTGTCGCTTAATTGGCTCGCCCTGAGGTGGCGATTTTCCGACTAATCATTCTGTGAAATCGCTGTTCTCGAAGGTCCTGGGTTCACGTCAGGGAGGCACCTTGCTCCTGGCTTCCAGTTACGTCCTTCTCGGCACGCTCCTTCGCCTCGGCCTGCTCGTGGCCTCGGCCGGTAGTGTGTCCTGGGGTCTGCCGACTTTCGCGGCTTTGTTTGTCGGCCTGCTGTTCGATCTCTTCATGGCTTGGTTCCTGACCTTGCCGATGGGGCTGCTCAGCACGGTCTGGCCGAGCACCAGCTGGCTGCGCTTGCCGCTACGCGCGGCGTGGATCTTCGGCGCGTTCCTTTTCACGTTCTGGAAGATTTCCGAAATCCTCTTCTGGGAGGAGTTCGGCGTCCGCTTCAACTTCATCGCGGTCGACTACCTCGTCTACACGACCGAGGTGGTGAAGAACATCAAGGAGTCCTACAACCTTCCTCTGATCATCGCCATCGTGCTGGTCGTCGCGATTGGGCTCTTCTTGCTCTGGCGTCGCCTAGGCTTCGTTCGCCGTTGGGACGAAGGCGCCGCCGCCGACGTCACGCCGCGCTGGCGCAACCTCGCCGTGCTGCTCGCGCCGCTGCTCGCGATTCTGCTCCTCGCCTATTTCGTCGGCCGTCGGGATCTCAGGGCCGCCTCAACCGCCCATACATCCCTCGGCGAACGCCTCACGGCCGGGCTGCGCCACATGGGCGACCCTCAGCCGGGCTGGGATAATAGCTACGACACCGAGCTCGCGAAGAACGGCGAATACGCCTTCCTGGCCGCCTTCTGGGCCAACCAGCTCGAATGGAAGCGTTTCTATCCGTCGCGTCCTGACGCCGTCGCCCAGCTCCGCACCTCGCTCGTCGCCCAAGGCGGCGAGCCGGTAAGCGCCGACCTGAATGACATTACCCGCCGTATCAAGCCTGTCGGCCGCCATGATGCGCGCCCTCTCAATGTGATTCAAATCACGGTTGAGAGCCTGAGCGCCGAGTTCCTGGGTTGCTACGGTTCTCCGGATTACGCCGCCAAGAACCTCACGCCTAATCTTGACCGTATCTCCCGCGAGTCGCTCTGGTTCTCCCGTTGCTACGCCGGCGGCACGCGCACGGTGCGCGGCATGGAAGCGCTCACCCTGTCGATTCCCCCGATTCCTGGTCAATCCGTGCTGCGCCGCAAGGGTTGCGAAGACCTGACGACGTTGGGTTCGGTGCTGCGCACGCAGGGTTACGACACGGCCTTCATCTACGGCGGCGACGGTTTCTTCGATAATATGAACTATTTCTTCGGGGCCAATGGCTACCGGGTGGTGGATCTGCCGCGGCAGGAAGCCGCTGGCAAGAAGGCGACCTTCGGTAATGCCTGGGGCGCCTGCGATGAAGACGCCTTCGGCTGGTCGCTCGAGGAAGCCGACAAGGCCTATGCGGCCGGCAAGCCCTTCCACCATTTCGTGATGACGACGTCGAACCACCGTCCGTACACGTGGCCGGCCGGTAAAATCGACCCCAAACTCGTGGACCGCGATGGCGGGGTGGCCTACACCGATTTCGCGATTGGTGCGTTCCTCAAGGCCGCGCAGGCCAAGCCTTGGTTCAAGGATACGGTCTTCGTCATCGTCGCCGACCATTGCGCTTCCGTCGCTGGTAAGCGCGAGCTGGAGATCCGTAAGTACGAGATTCCGCTCTTCATCTGGTCTCCGGGCAACATCGCCCCGCGTAAGTTCGACACCATGATGAGCCAGATTGATGCCGCTCCCACGATACTCGGACTCCTTGGTACGAGCTATCTGTCCCGCTTTGTCGGCAGCGATGCGCTGAGCCCGAATTTCCGCCCTCGAGCCTTTATCAGCAATTACCAGAAGGTCGCCGTGCTTCGCCCGGACGGACTGCTGACGGTGCTGAAGCCCGTGCGCCAAGCGGTGCAGTACAAGGCCGACCTCGCTACGGGCGCGTTGACTCCGCTGACTTCCCCTGACGCCGCGGCAGTAGATGAGGCAATCATCCATTATCAGGCCACCGACGACCTCTTTAACCATGGCGGACTCCAGAATCCCGCACGTTGACCGGCGCACGTTCGTCGCGCCCGCCTTGGCGGTCGCCGTGATCGTGGTGTTCTTCGGTCTGCCTGGCCTAGGGGGTGAAGCGCTCGACCTGTGGGTCCAGTCGTTCTTCTGGAACGGGAAGGCTTGGTTGCTCCCGCATGAAAACGCACTCGGCCGTGCATTGGCGTACGACGGCCCGAAGGCGCTCATCATCATCTGGGCATTGCTGCTGATCGGTGCCGCGATCTTCGCGAAACGCGTCCGCGTCCGTGCCTTATATCTCCTCGCTTGCCTCGCGGTGGTCTCAGTCGTCTGCACGCAGCTTCGGGCGGTCACTGGCATGGCGACACCCTTGGAACTCAAGGCTTTCGGCGGCGCCTACGATCACCTGCTGCTTTTCCAGGCCAAGCCTGCGGGCTATCCCAGCCATGCGTTTCCCGCTGGCCATGCCAGCGGTGGCTTCGCCTTGCTGGGGCTTTATTGGATTCTGACGGCCCGTCGTTGGCGTGGCCTCGCGTTGGGCTTGGGTGTCGGCTGCTGGATGGGCTTCTACCAGGTTGCCCGCGGCGAGCACTTCCTGTCGCACACCCTCGCCACCGCCGCATTGGCGTGGTTGCTCTGCGTCGGGCTGGCCTTCCTGCTGCGGAAGCCGCTCGAGCGAGAGATCAGTTCCCCCAGTTGACGAGGTTATCGGCGCGGAAAGGACCGGTGGTGCCGCCGTTCTCGTCGAAATAAGACGTCGGGACGATACCTGAACGGACCATCGTGGTGCCGCCGGAAGCAGCCGGATCCCAGTATTCACCTAGGGCGAGGATATCACCTTCGATCGGGGCGGCGATGTAGTTGGCGGAGGCGCTGACGAAGAGGAAATTAGGCGACTTCCAGTCGGTGTATTTGCCGGCGGTCAGCACACGGTAGCGGTAGTCGTAGGGATTGCCCCAAGCGTCCACGAGTTCGCGGCAGGCGGGATTGTTGCCCTTCCAGTCATCGGCGCTGATTTTCGTGTTGTCGTTGGTGTTGATCTCGCCGCTGCTCAGGAAGCTGCGCATCTGGCGTCCAGCGGAGCCGGTCGGCAGGGAGGTGTCGTCGTAGTTGAGCAGGGCGGGTAGGCCGCCCGGGGTCGTGGTACGGATTAGGCGACGGCCGATAAGCTGGTCGAACAGGTCGCGGCGGAAGCGCTCGTCCGTTCCGGTGGCGCAGGAGGGGAAGTCGCCGTACATCTTACGGTAGCTCTGGCAGGCCATGGCAACGGCCTGGATATCGCCGCGGGACTTGGACTTATTGCGGCTACTGTTGGCGGCGCGGAAGAGGCCGAAGGTGATGGCGGAGAGCAGGCCGATGATGCCGATGACGACCAGCAATTCAATCAGGGTGAAGCCGGAGCGGCGAGCGATGGGGAGGCGCATGGGGGTGAGCTCAGATGTGGCGGGAGTCATTTTCGTCCTTCTTGACGTAGCCGGAATCCTGACGCTGGTGGTTCACGGCGTTCTTCTTCAGGTAGGCCTGGTAGACGTCGTCCGCGGACATGCCGAGGACTTGGGCGATGGAGATGAGGAAGTGGAAGAGGTCGATGACCTCGACGCGGGCGTTCTGCTCGTCGAACTTCTGGTACTTGGCCCACCACTTCCAGGGCACGGAGTCGGTCAGCTCAGCCATCTCCTGCTGCATCGCGCGGAGGTAGTTGAGGACCCATTTAATCTTTTCTTCCTCGGTCATGCCGGCGGTTTCGACGCCGATGCGCTTGTTGAGCGCCTGCTGCATTTGGAAGATTTCTTCGAGCTTGTCGGACATGGGTTCAATTAGGGCGGGAAGGCCGCCCCGGGGCAATCCCGGAAGCGCCGCCGGGTCTTTCGGGGGCCTTAATTGCTCTTTGCAGGGAAGGGCGGACTGTGCCTTCCTGTCCTCGTGTCCGCCACCAGCCTCATCGCTCCCCTCCGCAAGCCGGAAGTCCTCTCCCCGGCCGGGGAATGGGACTGCGTCCGCGCGGCGGTCGAGAACGGCGCCGACGCTGTCTTCTTCGGCGTAGGCCGCTTCAATGCCCGCGTCCGGGCCAAGAATTTCGAGGAGTCCGACCTTCCTGAACTCATGGCCTACCTCCACGGCCGTGGGGTGAAGGGCTACGTGACCTTCAATACGCTGATCTTCCCGGACGAGCTCGCCGAAGCCGCCCGCACGCTCCGCTCGATCATCGCCGCCGGCGTCGATGCGGCGATTGTCCAAGACCCGGGCATCTGTCGCCTCATCCGTCGCATCTCGCCTGACTTCCCGATCCACGCTTCGACGCAGATGACGGTCACGAGCGCCGCCGGCGTCGACTTTGCCCGTGATCTGGGTGCTTCGCTCGCCGTGCTGGGTCGCGAAGTTTCTATCCCGGAGATGCAGAAGATGCAGTCCGAGCAGGCCGCCAAGGGTGCGCCGCTCGATCTCGAAGTCTTTGTTCATGGCGCCCTCTGCGTGGCCTACTCCGGCCAGTGCCTAACGAGCGAATCTCTCGGCGGTCGCTCGGCTAATCGTGGCGAATGTGCTCAGGCTTGCCGTCTGCCCTACGAACTGGTCGTCGATGGCGTGGTGCGTGATCTCGGCGATAAGGCCTACCTGCTTTCCCCGCAGGACCTCGCGGGTATCGAGGTCGTCCCGGACCTCATCCGCGCGGGGATCCGTTCGCTGAAGATTGAAGGCCGTCTGAAATCCCCTGAATACGTCGCCGCGATCACGAAGGCCTACCGCCGTGCGGTTGACGCCGCCTGGGATGCTTTCGCTAAGGGCGCCGATGCCGATCGCGCCGCCGTGCAGGTGCGTCAGGAAGAAGACTACGCGATGCAGATGACTTTCTCGCGCGGCCTGCACACGGGCTGGCTCCGCGGCATCGACAACCAGCAACTCGTCCACGCCCGCTTCGGCAAGAAGCGCGGCGCCTACCTCGGTACGGTCGTCGACGTCGGTACGAATGGCGTGACGATGCGCCTCGAAGGCCCGCTCAAGCCCGGCGATGGCGTGGTCTTCGACCAAGGCAAGCCGGCCGAACGCGAGCAGGGCGGCTTCGTCCACGGTCTCGAGCCCGCCCGCGGCGGACTGACGTTCATCCGCTTTGGTCGTGAGGACGTGGATTGGTCGCAGGTTAAGCCTAATGCCATTCTCTGGAAGACCAAGGACCAAGAGCTCGACAAGCGACTCCATGATTCCTGGGATCGCGAGAAGGCTAATTACCGTCGCCCGCTGCACGCCAAGGTCATCGGTCGCCTCGGTCAGCCCTTACGCGTCGAATTCAACGACGGGGAAGGCCATGTCGTCGCCGGCGAGACCACGATGCCTTGCGCCGCGGCGGAAAAGCGCCCGATGGATGTCACCACGCTGCGCGACCAGCTGGGTCGCCTGGGGGATACCGGCTTCGAGATGGGCGAGTTGCAGGCCGACCTTGAAGGTGCCCTCATCATTCCGGTCAGCGAACTCAACCGCCTCCGCCGCGACCTGGCCGAACAGATTTCGAAGCTCCGCAGTCTACCGCTGCGCTGGACGCTCCTGCCTTACGAAGAGTCGGCCACCAAGGTCGCTCCCTTTGAGCCGAAGCGCCCAGGCGAAGCCGAGATTATCGTCGTCATCCGCGAGCCTGAGCAGCTGGATCCCGCCCTCGCGAGCGGCGCCCGCGTCATCTACGCCGAATACGAGGACCCTAAGAAATTCCGCGCCGCCGTCGCCCGCGTCCGCGCCTACGAGCAGGAAGCCGGCCGTAAGGTCGAGTTCTGGGCCATGGGTCCGCGCATCCACAAGCAGGGCGAAGAACGCATCAGCGAGATCGTCCTCTCCTGCGAGGCCGACGGCTACCTGGTCCGTAATCACGAGGACCTGCGCGCCTTCAAGGGTAAGCGACTCCGCGCCGACTTCTCCCTGAACGTCGCCAACGGACTTACCGCCGAGTGGCTCATGCGTGAGCATGCACTCGAGGGCCTTACGGTCTCCTACGATCTCAACTCCGAGCAGGTGACGGCCTTGTTCCAATCCGCTCCGCCGGAGTGGTTCGAGGTCACCGTCCACCAGCATATGCCGATGTTCCATATGGAGCACTGCGTATTCTGTACCTTCCTTTCCAAGGGTAAGGATTACCGCGACTGTGGCCGCCCTTGCGAGACGCACCGCGTCAAGCTGCGCGATCGCGTGGGCGCCGAACATATCCTTAAGGCCGACGCAGGCTGCCGCAACACACTCTTCAATTCACGCGCCCAGACCGGCGCCGAATATGTGACCCAGCTGCTGGCTCTGGGCGTACGCCGCTTCCGCGTCGAGTTCGTCGACGAGGATGCTTCCACTGTCACGCGCACGCTCGAGAAGTATCAGGCTCTCCTCAAGGGCGACCTCGACGGCACCGCCCTTTGGAACGACCTCAAGGTCCTGAATCAGCTCGGCGTCACGCGCGGGACGATGCGCGTGCGGATCTAATCACTCCTCGCCGCGGAGGCGGGGGAGCAGGCCGGTGATACGACGTGAATCCGAAGCGTTACGCACGGCCATCGCGTAGGCGGTGGGGTCGCCGACGAGGATGACCTGCTTGCGACCTCGCGTGACGGCGGTGTAGACGAGATTACGCGCGAGCATGATGCTATGCTGGCGGAGCAGCGGCACGACCACCGCGGGAAATTCGGACCCCTGGGACTTGTGGATGCTCACCGCGTAGGCGAGGTGCAGGTCGCCCTGTTCGCCGCGTTCGAGTTCCACGCGCGCGCCGTCGAAATCAATCAGTAGCGTGCCTTCCTCGTTCTGGCCGAGCACCACACCGAAGTCGCCGTTGAAGACGTTCTTGTCGTAGTTGTTGCGGGTCTGGATGACCTTGTCGCCCGGCTGGATGCGGCCCGGACGGGCGTCGGCGCCACGCAGGCGGCCTTGGAGCGCCTGATTGAAGGCCTGGATGCCACCCGTGCCCTTATGCATCGGCGCGAGGACCTGGATATCGCGGAGTGGGTCGAAGCGTAGCGCCTTCGGCAGGATGTCGCAGCAGAGCTTCGTGACCATCGCCACGCAGGCTTCCGGGTCGTCGACGCGGACGAAGTGGATGTCTTGGGTGAAGTCCAGTTTCGTCGGATCCTCGACGGGCGTAGGTGGCGTGGTGTCGGCGTGGAGGATGCCGTGGGCGACCGTGACGATGCCGCTGCGGGCGCCTTGGCGAAACACCGTGTCGAGGCGCGTCACCGCGGCGGCGCCGGAGTCGATGAGGTCGCCGAGCACGTTGCCCGCGCCGACGGACGGGAGCTGGTTGACGTCGCCCACGAGGAGGAGGTGGGCCGTACCGGGGACGGCGCGCAGGAGCGCCGCCGCGAGTTTGGTATCCAGCATCGAGGATTCGTCGATGATGACGAAGTCCGTGGCGAGCGGGCTCTCGGCGTTGGCGGTGAAGCCGCCGGCCGCCGGATCGAACTTCAGCAGACGATGGATCGTCGAAGCCTGCACGCGCGTGGCCTCGGTCATGCGCTTCGCTGCCCGGCCGGTCGGAGCACCGAGGGCCATGCGGACGCGCTTGGCGCTGAGGATATCGCAGAGCGCCTTGAGGATGGTCGTCTTGCCCGTGCCGGGGCCGCCGGTGAGGACGGTGACCTTGTTCTGCAGCGCCATGAGCACGCCGGCCGCCTGCGCGGGGGAGAAAGCAAAGCCGGCGCGGGTCTGAGCCCATTCAACGGCCTTGTCAGCGACGATGGTCGGCAGTCCCGAAGGCGTGGCGAGGAAACGTTGGATCGACGCGGCGATGGATTTCTCGGCGTTCTCTTGCGGTCGGAGTTGCACGAGGCGGACGCCGCGCGTGGACAGCACGCCGACAGCCTTTTCCTCCATCAGCTTGCGGAGGCGGTCGTGGACGATCGTTTTGTCGACCTCGAGGAGCTCGGTGGCTTTCTCGAGCAGGCCTTCGTCGGGGAAGGCACTATGGCCTTCGCCTTCGAGTTCTTCGAGCGTGTGCAGGATACCCGCGTCGACGCGCTGCGGGCCGGCGGTCGGCAGGCCGAGGTTGCGCGCGATCTTGTCGGCGGTCTTGAAGCCGACGCCTTCGACCTCGCGGCAGACGCGATACGGTTCGCTGGTGAGGACTTTCTTGGCGTCCTGGCCGTAGGCCTTGACGATACGGATACAAAGGGCGTTGGTGACGCCGTAAGTCTGCAGAAAGACCATCACTTCGCGCAGGGCCTTCTGATCATCCCAAGCAGCCTTGATGGCCTTCGCGCGCCCGGGGCCGATGCCATCGACTTCGCGGAGGCGGCCGGATTGGTTGGAGATGATGTCGAAGGTGCGGACGCCGAATTTCGCGACGATCTTGTCGGCGTAGGTCTTACCGATGCCCTTGATGAGGCCGCTGCCGAGGTATTTACGGATGCCGTGGACGGAAGAGGGCAGGCGCGAGCTGAAGGTGCGTACGCGTAGTTGCGGGCCGTGCGAAGGGTGGCGTTCCCAGTGGCCACTGACGTCGACGGTCTCGCCGCACTGCAGGCCGGTCATGTTGCCGAGGATGATGACTTTCTCGCCGGCTTCCGGCGCGAGCTCCGCGATTGTGAAATGCGTCTCCTCGTCGAGCCACAAGATGCGCTCGACCACGCCCGAAAGGGTGGTTTCGGGTCCGCGCGGCGGTTCGCGTGGCGGCGACATGCGGGTAGCCAATCACCCCCGTGGGGCGGGGGCGAAACGAAAATCAGCCTAGGTTGAAGAGCGCGCGGCCCAGTTCGGGCAGGCCGGCATGGACGGTGTCCGGGGCGTAAGGGGCGAGTTCCTCGGCGGTGTGGCTACCGGTCGTCACGCAATGGATCGCGGCGAGCTTGCCGTTACGGGTCGTGGCGATGTCGAACGGCGAGTCCCCCACCATGACCGTGGTCTCGGCCCGCGCCTTGAAGGAGGATAGGACGAAATGGGTGAACTCCGGCTGGGGCTTGCGCCAAGGGTGCACGTTGGTGCCGTAGACGGCGTCGATCACATCGTCCAGGCCGAGGTGCTCCATGATCTTCTTCGAATTGGCATCGTCCTTGTTGGTGTAGACCGCGACTCGGACGCCTTGGGCGCGCAGGCCGTCGAGGATCTCGCGGCAGCCAGGGTAGGCGCGCAGGCCGTGATACATCACGGAAGGGAAATGTTCTCGGAAGAGGCGGGTGGCGGTGGGTGCGTTGGCTTCGCCGGCCAGTTTGACGACCGTGACATTGACCGACCCGCCCACGGCGCGTCGGATCTGTTCCAGGGTGACGCCGGGCAGGCCCATCATGCTCATCACGTCGTCGTAGCACCGGTGGATGGCCTCGAAGTTGTCGACCAGGGTGCCGTCGAGGTCGAAAAGGACGGTTTCGGGAAGGGGGTGGGCCATAGCGAAGCCCTTATGAGGCGAGGAACGGGGCGGTTTCCAAGTTTGGAATTGAAGGAAAGGGCGGGCGACCTAGGTTGCGGTTTCTCACCATGAGCTTCTCGCTGGAACTTACCAAGCCCCTCGGCCGCCTCGGCCTGGTCATCAACACCTTCATCCTCGGAGCCGTCTTCTACGGTATCTCCGTCGGCGCTTACTTCTACATGAGCCATACTCTTCCGGAGTCTGACGCCCATGCGAAAGAAGCCGCCGCCAAGGTCGCCCTCGTCGATAAGGCCGTCGCCAAGGCCAAGACCGCCGCCAAGGGCAAGGCTTTCGACGAGAAGGCCGCTGTCGCCGCCGCCGAAGCCGCCGCTGAGCCTGAGCTCAAGAAGCAAGCCGAAGAGATCCACCACCACGCCGTCGAAGGCTGGGCGCCGTTTGCTATCTTCCTGCTGATTCTGTCGGCCCTCTTCTTCTCCGGTTTCCTTTCCGTCTACGTCCAGCGTCGCGCCAACGACGGCGGCCTCAAGGGCCTCTGGATCTTCATCAACCACCTTGGTGCCTGGGCCTTCGCTAGCTACGTCGCCTTCTATCCATTCCTCGCGGCCCACGGCCTGCGTAATGCCTACGCTCCCGCCTTCATCGGCGGCCTGGTGCTCCTCCTGCCGGCTCTCTTCGCTGGCGAAGGTCACCATGACCACGACCATGATCATGGCGACGGCCACGATCACGGCCACACGCACTGAGTCGGCTCAGAGCGGCGCAGTGCCGCCGAAGTCGAAGACCGTGTGACTGATCAGGCCTCGCTCCAAAACGGCGAGGTCTGATTGTTTGTCGGTGGTGAGGTTCTCGCCGTCGTTCCAAGCGAACGAGAAGCCTTGCGCCGAACGCTTGAAAAGGGAACCGTGACGGACGAGCGCCGGCCTGCTTCGTTCCATCGCGGTGGCGTCGGTGACGGTCGCGGGGTAGTTAAGGCTATGCACGTGCAGGCCGTGGCAGGGCTGGCCGACGAGTCCTTTGGCGAAACGGGCGGCATGGCGGCAGGCGGCCTCGAGGTGCGGGCGGAGGGCTGGAGGGCAGACGGACGAGTTCCGGTGGACCTGCTCGAAGAGGGATTGCTCGAGGTCGAGGGAGCAGGCCACGGCCGGGAGGCCCCAGGCGGTGCCTTCGGTCGCCCCAGCGAGAGTGCCGGAGCTCAGGCAGAGCGGCATGGTGGCGTTGAAGCCAATATTGATACCGGAGAGGACCACCTCGGGCTTCACGGGCAGGAGGTGGCCAAGGGCGATGTTGACGCAGTCGGAAGGGGTGCCGTCGATGGACCAGGCCTGGCGGCCGAGGTTCGGGTAGTCGGCGAGGGTGACTTCGCGGTGGCGGCTGAAGGCGCGGCCGATCCAGCTGCGCTCCCCGGAGGGGGCGGCGACGACGACGTCGAAGCCTTCGGCCACGCAGGCGGCGACCAGGGCGTGGAGGAAGGCGGCGTTAATACCGTCGTCGTTGGTCAGCAGGGCTACGGGCTTCATCCTAAGGTCATTTCTTGGCTCCAGGGAGGCCGGCTTCGAGCTCGGCGATCTGGTCCCGGAGGACGGCGGCGGTCTCGTAGTCCTCTTCCTTCATGGCTACCTTGAGCAGGTCGCGCGCCTTGGTCAGTTTGGCTTCGCGGTCGGCTGCGGCGTCGTAGGGGCGGCGGCCATGGTGCTCTAGGCCCGGCTGGATGCGGGCGATGGTGGCCATGGCCTGCGGCGCATGGGCTTCGTAGCAAGTCGGGCAGCCCAGGCGGTGGATACGGTCGAAGTCGGCCCACCGGAAGCCGCAGGTGGGGCACTTGCCCCGGCCGACGGGGGTCGGGACGGTCAGCTTCAGCCCGAGTGTGAGGGAGGGTAGGATGGAGTCTGAAAGTAGGGAGGGGCAGCCTTGGCAGCAGGCATAGGTCTCCGCCTTGCCCCCGGCGACGAGGGTAAAGTAGACGGCGGCGTTCTGGACGCAGCCCTGACAGGATGGCGGACGAGGAATCAAGCACGCCTACAGTGCACGCGAACTGGTTCCGATTCAAGTGCGACGACGAACATTTCAGGTTGAAGCCATGCCGAGGGCGGATTGCCTATGAAAGCGATGCTTTCTCCTGTCCTTATGTTCGTACTGGCTGACGCTACAAAGGGCGCTCTCTGGTACTTCCAGCAGATGGACACCGCCGGCCTGGCCGTTGCGGGCGTCCTGCTCATCTGCTCTTTCATCGGCTGGGGTGCGATGATCGGCAAATGGTCCGACGTTCAAGAGCTCCGCCGTCGTAATCATGCGTTCGAACGTCGCCTGCGCGACGAGCCTTCGGTTGTCGCCCTCAACTTCCCGCGCGGCTCGAATCTCGGACCTTACGAATTCCTCGTCGCCGAAGCCGTCTCCGCCGTGCAGCGCCACAAGGGACGCCTCGTCCGCCAGTCCGACGTCACGTTGTGCATGGGCCATGTCGAGAACGCCGTGCAGCGCGGAGTCGCCCGCACGATGGTAAAGTATGAGGATAAGATGGTGCTCCTCAGTTCGCTCGTTTCCGGTGGCCCGTTCCTCGGCCTCCTCGGCACCGTGTGGGGCGTGATGGTCACCTTCGGTGCGCTGACCGAGAAGGCCAGCATCGCGCAGCTCGCACCCGGCGTCTGCGGCGCCCTTGTCACGACGACCCTCGGCCTACTCGTCGCGATTCCCGCCACCTTCGGTTACAACTACCTGCTCACGCAGGTGAAAATCATGACGACCGAGCTGGAGAATTTCGCGAGCTCGCTCGCCGACCGTGTCGAGCTTGAGCTCGAAGGCGAAGCCCGTCGCAATTTTGAGGCCGTCCAAGAACGCGAACGTCTGCTCCGCGCCGCCGCTCCAGCCGTCGCCGCCGGCGTCCCTGTCGCTCCGGCTCCCGTCGCCACCGAACCTCCCGCGGCTCTCCCGGGTTGGGAAGACGCTCAGTAAGCCCGCATGGCCCGCTCCTTCTCCAGGCCCAACCGGCTCCACGTTATCAGCGAGCTGAACGTCACGCCGATGCTCGATCTCTGCTTCGTGCTGCTGATTATCTTCATGATCGCCACGCCGGTGCTCGAGCAGACCACCGCCGTCAACCTGCCGAAAGCCGAGAAAGGCGCCGGCAAGACCCCTGATACCAAGGTGCAGTATCGCATCGTCAGCATCGACCGTAACGGCGCCTATGCGATCGGCGCGCGTGCCGTGACTTTCGCCCAATTGGAAGCCGAGTTCGCTTCCATCGCCGCCTTGCCCGAAGCCGATCAGCCGGTCGTACGCATCCGCGGTGATGGCGTGCTGTCCTACCAGAAGATCATCGACATCCTTTCTGCGGCGAAGGCCAAGGGCCTGACGAAGGCGGGACTCGACACCGAGACGCGCTGACATGTCGAGCGGAGGCAAAGGTTGGATCGGTTCCGTCGCGGTGCATCTAGGCATCCTTGGAGTGATCGTGGGTTTTTCCTGGTACGCCGCGCGTCATGGCGGCGAGAACGTCGAGGCGGTCGACCCGCTGCTGGTAGACCTGAACGGCATCCCCGGTAAGCGTCCGGGCGAAATTGGTAAAGCCGCCGGCGTCGCCAAGGGTTCCGAATCCGGCTCGAAGAGCGGCGTCCCTATTATTCATCTCAAGAAACTCGACGTCACGAAGACCCTCCGTGATCGGGAGCAGGCCGAACAGTCCGCTGAGTCTTCGACGAGTTCGCCGAAGACGATGGCCAAAAATTCTGGCAAGACGGGCACGAGCAGCAAAGGCCCTAGTAAGATGTCGATCGACGATTTTAATAAGCAGAAGGGCGTGAAGGGCGGCTCCGGTAAGGTCGGTGGCATCGGCGGCGTTTCCGTGAAGAAGGGCCGTAGTTACGGTACCGGCGACAATGGCGGCGAAGGCGGTTCAGCTTCCGAGCAGGCGCTCTATGCCGGTGAAGTCCAAGCCAAGCTCAAGACCGCTTGGAACGAACTATTGGCGGCCGAAGGCGCCGCCATCGCTTCC
>CAINSX010000086.1 GCA_903853185.1 uncultured Opitutia bacterium | reverse complement strand
TCCCTCGCCTACTGCACCAACGTCCACCGCGGCGAAGGGTGGGTCGAGACGTTCGCCGGCCTGCGCGACCATGCCCTCCGCGTGCGCGATCGCGTCTCGCCCGGCAAGACCTACGTCCTCGGCCTGCGCCTCGGCGACCTCGCCGCCAAGGAACTCGCCGTGCCCGCTACGCTCGCGGCTTTCCGCGCCTGGCTCGACAAAGAGAACTGCGTCGTCGCCGGCATTAACGGCTTCCCGTTCGGCCCGTTTCATGGCCAGGCCGTGAAGGACAACGTCTTCGCGCCGGACTGGTGCGAGCTCCCGCGCCTCGAATATACGAATCGCCTCTTCGACCTCCTCGCCGCGTTCGGTCCGCCCGACAAGGTCGGCACCGTCAGCACGCTACCGGGTTCGTTCAAGGGCTTCGGCCGCAACGCCGACGAGCTCAAGGTCATGCGCCGCAACCTGCTCGCGTGCGCGGAACACCTCGCCCGCCTGCGTGATCGCACCGGTACGCATCTCCGCCTCGCGCTCGAGCCTGAGCCCATCGGCCACGCCGAGAACACGCCCGAAGCGCTGCGCCTGTTCGAACAGCTCCGCGCCGAGGAGCCTGCCAAAGGCCTCGTCGACGCGCATCTCGGCATCGCTTACGATACCTGTCACTTCGCGCTGCAATACGAAGAAGCCCATGAGGCCATCGCCCGGCTCAACGCCGGCGGCGCGCCCGTGCTCAAGTTCCACCTCAGCTCCGCGCTCAAGCTCAAGCCTACTGAAGTCGCCCTCTCGCGCCTCGCGAAGATGCACGAGCCCACGTACCTGCACCAGACCATGGGTCGGGCGAAGGACGGCTCCATCGTGCGCTTCAAGGACATCCCGTTCGCCATGGCGGCGATTGATCAGCTGCGCACGCTCGAGGAACTCCGCGTGCACTTCCATGTGCCGGTCAACGCCGACCACCTCTCTGACGAACTCTCCACCACGAACGACCACCTCAAGGCCGCGCTCGACGTCATCGCCAAGGCGCCGGGCGCTTGCCGCGAGCTCGAGATCGAGACGTACACCTGGGAAGTCCTGCCGCCCGAAGTCCGCGCGGCCGATGTCGCCGACATGATCGCTGAAGAATACCGCTGGACGCTCGCCGAGCTCGCGCAGCGCGGCGTGAAGCCCCTCTGAGATGTTCGCCCGCTTCTTCGCGAAAGTCCGTGCCTGGCTGATCCTCACCCGCGGCTCGAACCTGCCGACCGTCTGGAGCAACCTCTTCGCCGGCTGGCTGCTCGGGTACGTCTATGCCGACCGCTTCCCTTGGGGTCCGTTCCTCCTGACCTCGCTGATCGGCCTGCTCATCGGCGTCTCGCTCATCTACGTCGGCGGCATGATCCTCAACGACGCGTTCGATGCGCGCTGGGATACCGAACGGCGATCGACGCGTCCGATCCCCTCCGGCCTTGTCTCCGTGACGGCGGCCCACGTCGTCGGCTTCCTCTGCCTTGCGATCGGGTCCTGGTTCACCGTCGTCTCTTCGCTCGACGGCCATGGCCGTGCGACGTTCACGCTCGTGGTGCTCCTGGTCGCCAGCGTGCTCGTCTACGATCGCTGGCATAAGGGCGTTAGCTGGGCTCCGGCCGTGATGGGGCTCTGCCGCGCGCTCCTGCCGCTCATTGGCTTCTTCGCCGTCGGCGGCTTGGTCGATGGCCCGCACTTCCGCGGCTGGCCGCTCATCGCGCTGCTCGCTTATCCGTGCGTGCTCTGGCTGCTCACGTTCTCGATCACGCTCGTCGCGCGCCATGAAGCCGGTCCCGGCACGCCGCCGATCTGGGCCGAGTGGCTGCTCTACCTCGTGCCCGTGCCGTTGATCCTCGTGCAGACCTTACCCGAGGTGAACGGCGTCCTGAAGGTCGCGGTCTTCGGCTGCCTGCTGTTCTGGCTTTGGATCTGGCGCTCCAACCGCCGCCACGCTTTGCCCGCCGGCGTCGGCCCGCGCGTCGCCGATCGCCTCGCCGCCTTCCCGCTTGTCGACTACGCCGCGGCCGGACTTTTCTATTACCAAGCCCACTACATGCGCCAAGGTATCGAAGGCTCGACCGAAGTAGGCTGGGCGGCGGTGGCGATGCCGTTGGCCTGGATGGTGCCATTCGGGTCGTTCGTGTTGACCTTGATCCTGCGCCGTTTCATCCCGACCACCTGATCGGGGTGGTTTAGGGCCTTTACGACGGGCGAAGTTGGGAACTTGGCTTGTCCTCAGGCGTCTAACCTCTTCTGATAAACCCTCCCCCAGGGCTATGGACGACTCCCTTGACCTCGAATTCGCGGTAACCTACCGCCATCGCATCTTCTTCACCGAAGGCGCGTTCGCTGCGGGTAACCGGGTCCTCGCCGACCTCTTTGCCGGCGCCAAGGTCATCCCGATCGTCGATGCTGGCCTGGCCAGCTCCCGTCCGGGGTTCGTCGCTGAGGTCGCTGCCTACGGCAAGGCCATGGGCGTGCACTTCACCCGCCAGCCGCTCGTGCTCACCGGCGGTGAGGCCGCCAAGAAGGATTCCGCCGTCGTCAAGGCCGCCCTCGCTGCGATCGAGGCCGACAAGATCTGCCGCCATTCCTACGTCCTCGCCATCGGCGGCGGCGCATTTCTGGACGCCGTCGGCTTCGCGGCC
>CAINSX010000085.1 GCA_903853185.1 uncultured Opitutia bacterium | reverse complement strand
TGAACTGAGCCCGATTAGGGGTAGGGATAGGGGTTGGGGTAGGGATTGGATCAACTGCTCCGACTTTTTCGCCTACCCCTACCCCCATCCCTACCCCTACCCCTTATTACCCACCTTTCTTCTTGCGGATTAGACTCATTCTAACTGATTAGGAGGTTAGAATGATTCGAAATCTGACCGAACAGGATAAGGAACACCTTCAAGAAGCCCTCGTTAAGAGCGGCCAGAAGGTCACGCCCCAGCGCGAAGCCGTCTTCACCGTCCTCCTGGCCGAGCGAGACCACCCGACGGTTGACGAGGTCTTCAATCGCGCCCGCGAGGTCATGCCCGGCCTCTCCCTCGCCACGGTCTACAACTGCCTCGAAACGTTCGTCGGCTGCGGCCTGGTCCGCCAGGTCAACCACGAGCGCGAGTCCACCCGCTATTGCCCCAACCTGGCCCCTCACGCGCACTTCCGCGATAAGGAGACCGGCCAGGTCCACGACATCGAGCTCCCGCCCGAGGTGATGAAGAGCCTCCGTTCAATCCTCCCGCCCGGCTTCGATTCCGAAGTCATCGAGATCAGTTTCCTCGGACGTGCCCAGGCCAAGGACACCCATTCCAACTAATCCCCCTTCCGTTTCCGCCATGTCTGACTCGCTCGTCATCAAGAATCTCAACGCCTCCATCGGCGACCGCCCGATCCTGAAGGATTTTTCCCTCACGGTCCCGAAAGGCGAAGTGCACGCCATCATGGGGCCGAACGGCACCGGCAAGAGCACGCTCTCCAAGGTCCTCGCCGGACACCCCGACTACTCCGTGCAGTCCGGTGAAGCCTTCCTCGACGGCGAACAGATCATCGGCCTCGAGCCTGATGTCATTGCCCGCGCGGGTCTCTTCCTCGCGTTCCAATACCCGAGCGAGATCCCTGGCGTGACCATCGCCAACTTCATCCGCGCCGCGATTGTCGCCCGCCAAGCCAAGGGCGCGCCCTTCGACGCCAAGGCTTACTACACCGAGCTCTACGCGAAGATGGACGCCCTCAAGATGGACCGGAAGTTCACCGCCCGCTTCGTCAACGAAGGCTTCTCCGGCGGCGAGAAGAAGCGCTGTGAAATCCTCCAGCTCATGATGCTCAAGCCGAAGTATGCCGTCCTCGACGAGACCGACTCCGGCCTCGACATCGACGCGCTCCGCATCGTCTCCGAAGGCGTCAACGCCATGCGCGGCCCCGAAACGGGCTTCCTCGTCATCACCCACTACCAGCGCCTGCTCGAATACATCGTGCCTGACCGCGTCCACATCATGTGGGATGGCCGTATCGTCCACAGCGGCGGCAAGGAACTCGCCCTCGAACTCGAAGCCAAGGGCTACGATTGGGTCAAAACCGAACTCGCCTCCGCCTAAACCAGATGGCTGAAATCGACGAATCCCAGGCGCAGCGCGAAGCGATCGAAGTCGATCGCTCCAAGGGCGACTTCAAGTACGAGGAAAACTATACCTTCGACGCCGGCGTGGGCCTCAGCGCCGCGACCGTGGACTATATCGCCAAGGTCAAGGGCGAGGAGGAATGGATCCGTGAGTTCCGACAGAAGTCGCTGAAGATCTTCCAGGACCTGCCTATGCCGACGCATTGGGCCACGGCCGACCTCGAGAACATCAAGTTCGAGGACATCCGCTATTACCTCTCCAAGGGCCAGAAGCCTGTCCGTACGTGGGAAGAAGTCCCCGACGACGTGAAGAAGACTTTCGAACGCCTCGGCATCCCGGAGTCGGAACGCAAGTTCCTCGCTGGCGTCGAAGCCCAGTTCGACTCCGAAGCGGTCTACTCCCGCATGAAGGAAGAGCTCGAGAAGCTCGGCGTCATCTTCTGCGGACCGACCGAAGGCCTGCGCGACCATCCGGAGATCTTCCGCAAGTGGTTCGGTAAGGTCATCCCCGTCGGCGACAATAAATTCGCCGCCCTCAATTCCGCGGTCTTCTCCGGCGGCTCGTTCATCTACATCCCCAAGGGGGTGAAGGTGGCCCAGCCTCTGCAGGCCTACTTCCGCATCAACGCCGAGAACTTCGGCCAGTTCGAGCGCACGCTCATCATCGCCGACGAAGGCTCGGAAGTCACCTACATGGAAGGCTGCACGGCTCCCAAGTTCGAGACCGCCACCCTGCACTCCGCAGTCGTGGAGCTCGTCGCCCTCAAGGGCGCGAAGATCCAATACATCACCGTCCAGAACTGGTCCGCCAATGTCTTCAACCTCGTGACGAAGCGCGGCGTGGCCGAAGAGGACGCCGAAGTCCGCTGGATCGATTGTAATATCGGTTCCCGCCTGACGATGAAGTACCCCGGCGTGGTCCTGCGCGGCAAGCGCGCCCGCGGCGAAGTCCTCTCGATCGCCTTGGCCAACGACGGCCAACACCAGGACACCGGCGCCAAGATGATTCACGCGGCTGATGACACGACCTCGAACATCATCGCGAAGTCGATCTCCGTCGGCGAAGGCCGTTCGACCTACCGCGGCCTGGTCCATATCCCGAAGACCCTCTCGAACTGCCGCAATAACACCGAGTGCGACGCCCTGCTCATCAACGAGCACAGCCGCACCGACACCTATCCGGCGATCTCCGTCCGTGGCCGCAAGAACTCCGTCCAGCACGAAGCCAGCGTCTCGAAGGTCTCGGCCGAGCAGATCTTCTACATGATGCAGCGTGGCCTGTCCGAAGGCGAAGCAATGTCCCTCGCCGTGAACGGCTTCGTCAACGACCTCGTGAAGGAATTCCCGATGGAATACTCCGTCGAGTTGAAGCGCCTGATCGAACTGCAGATGGAAGGATCCGTCGGATGAACGCCGTCGCCTCCGCCCCCGCCGGCGTCCTTGACGTCGCCCAGCAGTCCGCCGAGACCACCCAGTTCCGCGCGCAGGATTGGTTCGCCGTCCTCCGTCAGCAGGGCTGGCATACCTTCCAATCGTTACCGATGCCCACGCGCGACAACGAGAAGTGGCGCTTCTCCGACGCACGTTCGCTCTCGCTCGACGGCTACGCCCCCGCACCCGCACCGTCGCCTGCGCAGGCCGCCGATCTCATCGCGCGATCTCGCCTCATTTCTGACGCCGCCGGCCTCATCGTCCATGTCGACGGGCATTGCGTACTGAAACCGACGATCTCCGCCGAGCTCATCGCCCAAGGCGTGGTCTTCGAATCCCTTGAAGACGCGGTCCGCACCCGCCCCGCATTACTCCAGGAACACCTCCTCAAGCACCCCGTGCTCCTCGGTAGCGATAAGTTCGCCGCCCTGCACCGCGCCTGGCTTCGCGCCGGCTACGTCCTCCACGTCCCCAAGGGCGTCGAGGTGAAGCAACCGTTCGTCTCGGTCACTTGGACGCTCACCGATGGTGTCGCAATCTTCCCGCACGCGCTCATCATCGCCAGCGAGCGCGCCGTGGCCGACATCCACGACTTCCACCTCTCCGCCAAGGCCGACC
>CAINSX010000084.1 GCA_903853185.1 uncultured Opitutia bacterium | reverse complement strand
GGCGTCACCTACTCCGTCGGCGAAGGCGCCAAGGCTGATAGCCAACATCTTCGCCAGGCGATGCAGGACGCCAAGTGGTCCGAGGGCCCCCGCGCTGGCACGCCAATCTTCTCTCTCGCCGCGGTGCTCGCGCTGATGGTCTTCTTCGCCCTCTGTTCGCAGTGCGGCCCGACGATTGCCACACTCGCGCAGGAGTCCGGTGGCTGGAAGTGGGCCGCGGGATCATTCGTCTACATGACGGCCCTCGCTTGGCTTGCCGCGACCGCCGTCTACCAAGTCGTCATCCGCCTCTCATGAACCTCGAAGCCGTCATCGTCGGGGCCATCGTGGGTTTCGCCGTGGCTTGGCTCGCGCGCCGATGGATCGCCGCGGCTCGCCGTCGTAAAGAAGGCGGCTGTGCCGGGGATTGCGGGTGCGCGACTAAACTAAAGCCGAAGAAGTAAGCGGGTAGGAGTTGGCCAGTTGATCGGTTGGCCAGTTGGCCAGGATCGACCCGGCGCTCAAGGGGAGACCGGTATGTATTTTCAGGTCCCAGGTCTCGGCCCTCAGGTCTCAGGTGCGGGTTATCAGGTGCAGGTACGGGTGCGGGGCAAAATTCAGGTCCTGAACCTGTACCCGAACCTGAACACCTGAACCTGGATCCCGACGGCCGAGACCCGAGACCTGACAAAGATTTCCCCAACCAATCATCCGGTCTCCGGTTTCCCTTTGAGTTCGTGGTGCTCTCATCTGATCAACCGAGCCTCTCATTTGCATCCCTTGTCAACTGGCCAACTGGTCAACTAATCAACTAGTCTCGGCCTTAAACAGGCTGCTGCTGACTGAGGCAGTGCAGCGCACCGCCTTCGATGAGCAGCACGCGGCAGTCGATGCCCACGATCTTGCGACCCGGGAAGCAGTCGCCGACGATACCCATGGCGACCTTGTCCGAATCCTGGCCGTAGAGCGGCACAAGGACGCCGCCGTTCACGATGAGGAAGTTGGCGTGGCTCGGGGGCAGGTTGCGTCCGGCGAGGCGGATGGGCGTGGGCAGCGGGAGCTCGAGGACGTCGAGCCGCTGGCCGCGCGGACGCATCTCGCGCAGGCGCTTGAGGTTCTCCTGCATCGGCGCGTAGTTGGGCGAGGCCTTATCGGCTTCGCTGACGGCGAGGATCGTGCGCGGCGCGATGAAGCGGGCGAGGTTGTCGATGTGGCCGTCGGTGTCGTCGTTGGCGAGGCCTTCGCCGATCCAGAGGAGTTCGTCGATCGCGAGGCCCTCGCGGATGGCGGCGTGGAACGCGGCATCATCGCGGCCTTCGGCGCGGTTTGGGTTGTTCTGCACGGCCTCGGTGGTAAGGAGCAGGCCGTCGCCGGAGACTTCGATGCCGCCGCCTTCGAGTTCGAAGGGATAGCTGAACTTCTTCACGCCGAGGCGCGCGGCGATCTTACCGGGGACCTGGTTGTCGAGCGAAGCTTCGAACTTGCCGCCCCAGCCGTGGAATTCCCAGTCGGTGAGCGCGAGCTCCTTCGAGCCATCGTTCTTCACGAAGATCGGGCCGTGGTCGCGGCACCAGACGTCGTCGGTCGCGATGTCGGTCAGTTCGATGACCGAAAGGTCGGCCTTGGCTTCCTTGAGTTCGCGTTCGGCTTCGGCGCGCAGCTTGCCCGCAGCGTTGATCTTTACGGGCTGGAACTTTGAGATCGCGGCGGCGAACTCCGCGAACTTCGCGGGGATGAGGCCGTAGTGGCCGGGCCAGAGCGCGGTGTTCGACGGCCAGGACAGCCACGTGGCGGACTGGGGTTCCCATTCCGCGGGCATGCGGAATCCGAGGGAGCGAGGCGTGGCCATGCGGAAGGTCAGTCGCGCAGACGGCGCGTCAGGTCGCCGTAGGCGTCGATGCGGCGATCGCGGAAGAACGGCCAGATGCGGCGGAATTCTCGTTGCTTCACGAGGTCGCAGTCGGCGAGGAGGATTTCCTCTTTCTCGATGGAAGCGCGGGCGACGATCTCACCATACGGATCCGACACGAAGCTCTGGCCCCAGAACTGGGTGCGGCCTTCGGTGCCGACGCGGTTGGTCGCGGCGACGTAGCAGCCGTTGGCGACGCCGTGGCCGCGCTGCACGGTTTCCCAGGCGTTATGCTGCGCGTGGCCGAGGGCGGCTTTCTCTTCGGGCAGCCAGCCGATGGCGGTCGGGTAGAAGAGGATCTGCGAGCCGCCGAGCGCGGTGAGGCGCGCGGCTTCCGGGTACCACTGATCCCAGCAGATGAGCACGCCGATGTCGCCGTGCGCGGTCTTCCAGGTGCGGAAGCCGAGGTCACCAGGCGTGAAGTAGAATTTCTCCTCGAAGCCCGGGTCCTGCGGGATGTGCATCTTGCGATACTTGCCGAGCACGGTGCCGTCGGCATCGATGACGGCCGCGGTGTTGTGGTAGACTTCGCTGCCGCGCGCTTCGAAGAGCGGGGCGATGATGACGACGCCGAGACGCTTCGCGGCTTTGGCGAGTTCGGTCACGGACGGACCCGTCTCGATCGGTTCGGCGAGGTCGAAGTTCTTCGGGTCCTGGTTGATGCAGAAATACTTCGTCGTGAACATCTCCTGCAGGCCGATGATCTTGGCGCCCTTGGCCGCCGCTTCTTCGATGCGGGGCAAGGTCTTGCGCACGTTCGCCGCCGGCGTGTCCTCGGCGGTGAGCTGGATGAGACCGACGCGGACGGAGTCAGCCATGACGGGGTCGTTAGTAGACGAGCTTGTTGATGGGGTACTCCACGATGCCCTCAGCGCCAGCGGCTTTGAGGGTCGGGATGAACTCGCGGGCCTGGCGGGCGTCGATGATGGTCTCGACGGCAATCCACTCAGGGTTGCTCAGCGGGGAGACCGTCGGATTTCGCAGGGCAGGGAGGGCGGCGGCGATCTGGTCGAGCTTCGCCTTCGGGAGGTTGAACTTGAGGCCGACCATGTGCTGCGCGGCGAGGGCGCCCTGCAGCATGAGCACGATCTGCTCGATCTTGGCGCGCTTGGCGGGATTGGCCCAGGCGGCCTTGTTCGCGACGAGGACGGTGGTGGTCTCCATCAGCTGGGCGACGATGCGCAGCTTGTTGGCCTTGATGGAGGAACCGGTCTCGGTGATGTCGACGATGGCGTCGGCGAGCTCAGGCACCTTCACTTCGGTGGCACCCCAGGAGAATTCGACTTCGCATTCGACGCCCTGCGCCTTGAACCAGCGGCGGGTGGTCTCGACGAGTTCGGTGGCGACGCGCTTGCCGGCAAGGTCCTTGGCGGTCTGGACCGGAGAGGCTTCCGGCACGCAGAGGACCCAGCGGGATTTCTGGGCGGAGGCGCGACTGTAGATGAGCTCGCAGACCTGCACGACGTCGGCGTTGTTCTCCTGGACCCAGTCCTGACCGGTGAGGCCGCAGTCGAAGAAGCCATGTTCGACATAGCGGGCGACTTCTTGGGCGCGGATGAAGCGGCCATCGAGGGCGGGATCATCGAAGGAGGGGCGGTAAGAACGGCTGCTCTTCGTGACGGGGAACCCGGCGCGGGCGAACAGCTGGAGAGTGGCCTCTTCCAAGCTACCCTTAGGCAGACCGAGCATCAATTTGGCGGCTTCCTGACTCATTGGAGTATGGAGGAAGCCCACCCTACGCCCCTCCGCAAGCCTTACCTCGCCCCCGCCCTGGACGCATAACCAAGCAGGACTTCAGCGTCACACCTCCGGGACAGAAGGACCCGCTTGCCCGCTGTGTCCGGCCGCCCTGGTACCAGCCTTTCGAGAAAATCACCCGTTAACCCCGCTTTTCGCCTCCACCGTTGACCCTGCTCGGTGGCACGCCTACTGCTCGAATTCAGCGTCCTTCGATGTCCGTCCCCTCCAAAAGCACCCGCCTCGGGTCTGCCTTGCGCAAGCTTCTCACGATGCTCTGCGGCGTGGCGCTTTTCCTGGTGATGGTGGGCTTGCTGGGCGTCTGGGCCTTGGGCCGGTTCTCCCCTAAGCTACTCGACTCTTCCCTTGCGACGAAGTCCGGTGCCCATCTGGCAGTCGAAACCAACGACACGAACCTCTTTGCGGGACGTCTGGCCTATGAGGGACTGACGATCACCAACCCGACCCGCTGGTCCGAGAAGGACTTCCTGAAGATCCGTCGGCTCGCCATCGATCTCGAGCCGCTGACGTTCTTCGAGGGCGGCAGCCAGATCGTCAATGACGCCGAGCTCGACATCGAGCGCCTGACGATCGTCGGTAAGGCCGACTTCCTGAAGGATAACAACGCGAAGGATATCTTCAATGGGATCAAGTCTGCGCCCGTCGCCAACACTCCGCCGCCCGCGCCCGGCCCGTCTGGCGCCAAGCAGTCGTTCCTGATCAAGCACCTTCGTGTGCGGGTCGGCCACATCACGATTATCTCCGGCGACGGCACCGACCAGCGGAAGGTGGTCGTCGACCAGGCGTTTAATTATGTCTTCGAGGCCCGCGACATCACCGAGCGCAACTTCGACGAGAAGGTCTCCCGCCCGATGGGCACGCAAGCCGTGCAGACCGCCGTCCAGCAGCAGCCAGACCTCCTGCTCGATCTCGCCCGCGAGCGCCTCCGCAAATCCGTGACCGAGAAACTCCTCAGCGAAAAATAATCTCATGACCGACCCAACCCCTTCCTCTGAACCGATCCAGCCCGATGCCGCGACCCGTATCGCCGAGCTCGAAGGCCAGGTCGCCCTCCTCAAGGACACGGTGCTACGCACCAACGCCGACCAGCAGAACCAGCAGCGCCGCCACCATCGCGAGGGCATCGAGCTCCGCAAGTTCGCCACGTCTGGTCTGCTCGAAGACCTGCTCCCGGCGCTCGATTCACTAAATCTCGGGCTGGAATCGGCGGCGAAGCACACCGACGGACGCGCCGTCGCCGAAGGCTTCCGCATGGCGGTCGGCCAGTTACGCTCCATCCTTTCTGGGCAGGGGCTCGTCGAGGTCAACCCGACGGGTCAGCCGTTCGATCCCGCCCGCCACGAAGCCGTGGGCTCCGAGACCAGCGCCGACGTCGCCGAAGGCACGGTGCTCCGCGTCGCCCGCTCGGGCTGGTTGCTCCATGACCGCGTCCTCCGCCCGGCCGCCGTCTTCGTCTCTTCCGGCGCCGCTAAGTAACTTTTCCCGATGGCCGACGACTATTATACGCTGTTGGGCGTCGCGAAGTCCGCGTCCGCCGATGAGCTCAAGAAGGCTTATCGCAAGAAGGCGATGGAGTTCCACCCGGACCGCAATCCGGGCAACAAGGAGGCCGAGGAGAAATTCAAAAAAGTCTCGCGCGCCTACGAGATCCTCGGCGACGAGGGGAAGCGTAAGCAGTACGACCAGCATGGCGAAGCGGCGTTCGATCCCAATATGGGCGCGGGCGCTGGTCGCGGGCCGGCCGGTGGCGGTTTCCGCGGCGCCGATCCTCGCGATATCTTCGAACAGATGTTTGGTGGCGGCGGTGGTGGCGGTTTCGGCGGTGGCGCGAGCGAGAGCCAGGACGACGCCGGTGAAGACCTTCGCGTCGACCTGAAGATCACGCTCGAAGAAGCCGCCGAAGGCGTCGAACGAAAGATTCCTTACCGTAAGCACGTCGCCTGCGCGAAGTGCTCCGGTTCCGGCGCCGAGCCGGGTTCTAAGAAGAGCCGCTGCCCAACCTGCGGCGGCCAAGGCCAGGTGGTCCGCTCGAACGGCTTCTTCCAGATGCGCCAGGTCTGCCCTTCTTGCGGCGGCCAGGGCGAGCGCATCGACAAGCCTTGCAAGCCTTGCTCCGGCGAAGGCCGCACGGTCGCCGAATCCACCGTCAGCCTGCGCATCCCTCCCGGCGTCGACACGGGCACGAAGCTTCGCTCCAGCGGCAACGGCTCGGCTGGCCGCCGCGGTGCTTCCGCCGGCGACCTTTACGTCTACATCAGCGTCACGGATCACCAGCTCTTTGAGCGCGACGGCAATGACCTCGCCTGCAGCGTGCCGGTGAAATTCTCGATCGCTGCCCTCGGCGGCAAGATCGTCGTCCCGAAGCTTAAGGGAAAGACCACGCTGAACATCCCTGCCGGTACGCAGGGCGGCACGATCTTCCGCCTTCGCGGCGAAGGCATGCCTCCGCTTCGTGGCTCGACCTCGGGCGATCTACTCGTGCGCGTTGACATCGACGTGCCGAAGAAGATGACCGACAAGGAAAAGGATGCCCTCAAGGCTTACGCCACCGCCTGCGGTGACGAAGCCGCGCCGGTCTCCGAATCCTGGCGGGCGAAGTTCAAGGAGTTCTTCCGTTAAGCCCCTTGCCCGACAGGGGTCGGGTCATAAGGTGAACCCATGCCGCGTGATCCGGGCCAGACCGACCGACTTATCCGCCGTCTCCGCTGGGACGAGTTGGACCGGTCGTGGTTGCTCCGCTTCGCCGAGTTCGCGCGCGACGAGGATCTCTCGGGCTTAGGTCTCGCCGAACGGCCGCTCCGCAACGGCGATCCCTCCGCGGCCCTCCTCACCGGCGCCGCCCGCGCCCGTGCCCGCGTGGTCGCCCGCCGACCGATGGTCCTCGCCGGACTCGGGTTGCTTGACGTGGTCTTCGCGGCCTACGGGTGCCGCTGTCACGCGAAGCCGCTCGCCTACGATGGACAGTTCGTGCCCGCCGGCACGGCGGTCGCCGAAGTCGAAGGGCCCTCCGCCGAGCTGCTTTCCGCCGAACGTATCCTCTTGAATTTTCTCCAGCGCCTCTGCGGCGTGGCGACGCACACCCGCGAGCACGTCCTCGCCCTAGGTTCGTCGCCGACCAAGCTGCTCGATACGCGCAAGACGACACCCGGCTTCCGCATGCTCGAGAAATACGCGGTCGGCCAAGGTGGCGGCTACAACCATCGGCTAGGTCTCTTCGACCGTATCATGGTGAAGGATAATCATCTCGCGGCCGGCGGCGCCACGGCGGGCGAACGGATCACGAAGCTGGTCCGCCGCGCGCGCGAAAGCCGCTCGGACCTCCTCGTCGAAGTCGAGGTGGATCGCCTCGACCAGATCGCCCCGGTCCTCCAGGCCGGCGCGGACATCATCCTGCTCGACAACTTTCCGGTCGCCGACCTGCGCGTGGCGATCCCGCAGCTCCGCGGCCTCGCATGGTCCGAAGTCAGCGGCGGCGTCAGCCTAGAATCGCTCCCGCTCATCGGCGCCCTCGCGCCGGACTTCGTCTCGAGTGGCGCCCTCACCCACGCCGCACCCTGGTGCGACCTCGGCCTCGACTGGCTCTGACGTCATGCCCGCCCTCGACAGCAGTATCCTCCTCGCGTTCCTCGAGGCCGACGGCGAACCGGTCAGCGGCGACCGTCTCGCCAAGGAACTAGGGGTGTCGCGCGTGGCCATCTGGAGCCGACTCGAGCGCCTGCGCGCCGATGGCTTCGTCTTCAAGGCCTCGACCCGTAAGGGTTACGAACTGAAGTCTGTTCCGCGCGAGATCAACGCCGCGTTACTCAATGCGCATTTCCGCCGCCTTAAGGTCGCGCCCGAAGTCGAACTCCTCGCCGATGTCGACAGCACGAACTCCGAAGCCGAGCGCCGCCTCGCCGCGGGTCAGGAGGCGCCGTTCGCGGTGCTCGCTCGCTCGCAGCGTGCTGGTCGCGGCCGCCTTGGTCGCAAGTGGCATAGCGCGCAGTCCGGCAACCTTTACCTATCCCTCGCGTTCCGTCCGTTCATCCCGCCCGAACGTCTCAAGCCGTTCACGCTCTGGATGGGCCTCGCGCTGTGCGCACACGTCGAGAAATCGCTCGGCCTGAAGCTCGGCCTGAAGTGGCCCAATGACCTGCAGTCGCCCGACGGGCGCAAGGTCGCCGGCATGCTCACCGAGGCGCGCCTCGATGCCGATTCCGTTCGCGAACTGGTCTTTGGCCTGGGCCTCAACCTCACGGGACAGCCTAAGGATTTTCCCGCCGAGATCCGCCCGACCGCCGGCTCGCTCGAAGCCGCGCTTGGTGAGCCGCTCGACGTGAATCGCGAGGCCGCTGCCGTCATCGCCGCGCTCTTCCACGCCTGGGAGCAGTTCGAGGAAGGCACCTGGTCTCGTTCGTTCCGTAAGCTCTGGCAGCACCACGATGTGCTCACCGGCAAGTCCGTCCGCGTCGGTCTGCGCGGCGATCCCCTCGCGGGCATTGTCGATGGCATCGACGAAGAGGGCTCGCTCATCCTCCGCACCGGCGGCGGCCGCAAGACCATCGTTTCCTCCGGCGAGGTCACGCTCCGCAAACCCTGAGCGCTTGCACCCTGCGACCGCTTCGGGCTACCTTCTTCTCTGTGTCCATCTTCTGCCTCGATGTCGGCAACACGCACGCGCACTGGGGCGTCGTGGACGGACGCAAACTGCTCGCCCATGGCGAACTGGGCACGGCGTCGCTCGACACCTCGGCACTCACGGCGCTCCTCGCCGCTCACCCGACGCAGGGTGTCGCGCTTGCGAGCGTCGTCCCGAAGGTGACCGCCGCGATCTCGCCGGCGCTCCTGAGCAGCGGTCGCCCGTTCTATCATCTTCGCCACGACACCGTGAAGGGGCTTGGTTTCGATTACCCTAAGCCGGCCGAGGTTGGCCAGGATCGCCTCGCGGATTGCGTCGGCGCCCAACTCGTCGCCGGCGCGCCGGCGGTGATCATCGGCATGGGCACGGCCACCACGGTCGATATCCTCACCGAACGCGGGTACGCCGGCGGCATCATCGCCCCTGGTCTCGGGGTGATGACGCAATATCTCCATGAGCGCACGGCCTTGCTGCCCGCGCTCGACCCAGCCGCGCTCCTCGGAGGCCCAGCGATCGGCAAGTCGACGGTCGATGCGATGCGCTCCGGCTGCGCCCTTGGTTTCGCCGGCATGATCGGAGCCCTGCTCGACGGCGTCTGCGCCGAGCTGGTTCGCCAGGGCTCCCCTCCGCCCAAGGTGATCGTCACCGGTGGCGCCGCGGTCTACCTGCCGGCTTCCTGGCAGGCGCGCGTGACCCATGAGCCACACCTGACCCTGCTCGGCCTAGCCGAAGCCCACCGCCGCCATTTCGCATGAGTGAACCCGATTCCCTGGCGAAGCTCCGCCGCTTCGTCCCTCTCCTGACTTTCGTCATCCTTCTGCAGGCAGGCTTCCTGGTGTACGCCCTGTTCAGCCATAGGCTCCCTAAGGTCTGGCCGCTGGTGGCCGGCGACCTGGTCTTCTCGGGCCTCCTGCTTTTCTTCCTCTGGCGCCTGCTGGGCCGGAAGCGGGGCTAGGCCTTGATCAGCTTCAGGAGCTCCTTACGGCGGGCCCGGATCTCGCGGCAGCCAGCTTTGGCCAAGCGGTCTGTCGAGAAGGCTTCGACGGTCAGGCTGGCCACGGCGGTGCCGTAGACCATGGCCTGCTTGAGGGTAACGAAATCGGTCGCCCCGGCCGAGGCCAGGTAGCCCAAGAGGGCCCCGGCGAAGCTGTCGCCCGCCCCGGTGGGGTCGCGCAGCTCGGTCACAGGGTAGGCAGGGAGCATGAAAAGGCCCTCCTCGTGGAAGAGGACGGCGCCATGCTCGCCCTTCTTGATGATGACAGTCTTGCAGCCGTGCTTACGCAGGGCGTGGCCGGCGACGATCACGTTGGATTCGCCGGTGAGCTTGGTGGATTCGGAGTCGTTGACGACGAGGAGGTCCGCGCGGCGCATGACTTCGCCGAGCTTCTCGCGCTGTGTCTCGATCCAGATATCGATGGTGTCGGCGAGCACGTAGCGCGGCGCGGTGAGCTGGTTGAGGACTTCGAGTTGCAGGTCGGGGCGGATATTGCCGAGCATCACGAACGGCGTCGCACGGTGCGCTTCGGGCAGCTTCGGCTTGAAGTGCTCGAAGACGTTGAGCTGCAGGTCCTCGGTGTCGCGGCGGTTGTAGTTCTCGTGGTAGCGACCGCGCCAGAAGAACGTGCGCCCGGACGAATCGGTGAGCAGGCCGTCGAGGTCGATGCCGCGCTTGGCGAGTTTGTTGCGGTCGCGATCGCGGAAGTCGTGGCCGACGACGCCGACGATGCGCGGCGGCGCGAAGTAGCTCGCGGCGAGGCACGCGTACGCGGCGCTTCCTCCGAGGATGCGTTCCCCTTTGTCGTGCGGCGTGACGATGCTGTCATAGGCCACGGAGCCGACGACGAGGACGGGCTCGGGCTCGCGGCCCTTGTTCTTGATGCGAGTGGGAGTGGTCATGAAAAGAGATCGGGGCGCACGTCACGAAGACGGTAGAGCGCGAGGAGGGCGAGCGAATGCTGCGCCTGGTTGGTGAGCGCCTGCGCGAGCGCGGCCTGGGGGCTGACGGCGAGCACTTGGATTTCTTCGTGTTCATCAGGTGCGCGCAGGCCTGTGGGGCGGACGCCTTCTAATAGCACGAAATGGCAGCGATTGGCCTGAATCGCGGGGTTTGGCGCACAGGTGCCGAGCAGGCTAGCGCGCCCGCCGGCGAAGCCTGTTTCTTCCTCGGTCTCACGCACGGCCGCGAGCACGGGATCTTCGCCGCGCTCGATGATGCCGCCCGGCGCTTCGGTGGAAAGGTCGCGCGTACCGAAACGATATTGGCGCACCATCACGAGGCGTCCGTCATCGGTGATCGGGAGTGCGAGCACCCAGTCGCCGGATCGGAGCACAAAAAAATCACCCTCTCGTTGATCGAGAGGGTGATTACAGTGTTCCTTGTAAACCCGGAAAACCCTGCAGTCGGCGTGGAGCTCTTCGTGCTGGACGGACCAGCGAGAGGGCGCCGACATGCTTGGACTTACTTGGTCTTCAGCTTCTGACCGATGCGCAGCTTGTTGGAGTCGACGCCAGGATTGAGATCCTGGATGGCCTTCAGCGAGATGCCGGCCTTCTTGGCGATGGAGCCGAGGGTTTCACCCTTGGCGACGACGTGCTCGCCAGGACCGGCAGGAGCGGCAGCCTTGCCGTCGGCACCCTTGGCGGCAGCCTTCGGAGCGGAAGCGACTTTCTGGAGAGCGGTGATCTGGTCAGCGAGGGTCTTCTCGTTGGTGGCGAGGTCGGCGAGACCCTTGTCGAGGTCGGCGCGGACAGCCTGGACGTCGGCGGCGTTGGCCTTGCCGGCGAGGGCGGCACCGAGCTCGGAGACGCTGGTCTTGGCGGCAGCGGCTTCATCGGCGGCGGCCTGAGCAGCGCCCTTGGCCTTGATGCCGAGCACGAGGCCGGCAGCACCGAGAGCGAAACCGAGGATACCCACGATGAGCGGGAGCTTGGATTCGGAAGAAGAGGAGGAGATATTGTCGTTTTCCATGTGTGGAGGTGTTTTGCGGGTTGGAACAGTTGGAGATTAGCGGTTTGACAAGGACGGCAACACAAAATCAGACTGTCAGTTCGGGTACCGGGCAGTATCTCAATTGGTAGAGTCCCTGCTTTGGGAGCAGGGTGTTGCAGGTTCAAGTCCTGTCTGCCCGACCACCCGACAAGTCAAAAGCAAGCCAGGAGACCCCTCAGGCGTATGCTATGACCTGTCCGTCTCTGATCACCGTCACATGGTTAGCACCGTCTGGGCGGGTCGAGGCTTCGGTTCGTCCGATCACCTGAGCGCCAAGCCCGAGCTCGGCGGCGAGGCGCAGCGCGACCTCGGCGTCCTTAGGCTCCACGAACACCTCCAAGCGGTGCCCCATGTTATAAACCTGGTGCATTTCCTTGGCATCCGTCCCACTGACCCGGGCGATTTCGGCGAAAATGGGGGGAGTCGAGAAGAGGTTATCCTTGATGAAATGGACCTTGGAGCCGAACCGGCGGCACTTGGTCTGACCTCCGCCGGAGCAGTGGACGATGCCTTTGACCTGCTGGTTGCCGAGGGCCTGGAGCAGGCGCAAGGCGTAGGGGGCGTAGGTGCGAGTGGGCGACAGGAGGGCCTGGCCGACGGTCAAGGTCGAGCCGGGGAGGGTGTCCGTCAGGCGATGGGGGCCGCAGTAGGCCAGGTCGGCCGGGGTGGCCTTGTCATAGGTTTCGGGATACTTCTCGGCGTAGTACTTCGAAAGGAGCTCGTGGCGGGCGCTGGTCAGGCCGTTGGAGCCGATGCCGCTGTTTTCAGCGGTCTCGTACTTGGCGCGGCCGTGGGAGGCGATGCCGACGATGACGAGGCCGGGGACAACGCGTGCGGCATCCACGACTTCCGCACGGGCGAGGATCGCGGTCGCGGTGGAATCGACGGTGAGCGTGGGCGTGAGGTCGCCGACGTCGGCGGTCTCGCCGCCGCCGGAGGTGATGCCAAAGCCCTGTTCGCGTAGCATGGCGAGCACATCTTCGGTGCCGTTGATAAGCTCCGCGAGGATCGCGCCCGGGATGGCCTTGGCGTTGCGGTTGATGGTCGAGGAAAGGATGACGCCCTTGGTCACGCCGACGCACAGAAGGTCGTCGATGTTCATGACGATGCTATCCTGCGCGATGCCGCGGAAGACGGACGCGTCGCCGGTCTCCTTCCACCAGAGATAAGCGAGGAGGGCTTTGGTGCCAGAACCGTCCGAATGCGTGACGACACACTTCGTGGCGTCGCCGGTCAGGTTGTCGGCGACGATCTTGCAGAAGGCCTGCGGAAAGAGGCCGGGGTCAAGGCGGTCGACGGCGGCGTGCACTTCGCTCTTGGAGGCGGACACGCCCCGGGCCGCGTATCGGCCGGAATCAGAGGAGGGCTTGCTTTCGTGCGCCATGGCTCTTGCGTGCTTATCTCCGACCCTGCTATTCGGTCAACGCCCTTCTCCCTCGTGCTGCAACTCTTCCTCCGGCATCCTTGGTTCCGTCGCCTCTTCGCCGCGGTGACGGGCCTTTTGCTCGGCCTGGTGCTAGTCACCGCCTGGGGCTGGTGGAATGCGCGCAGTCTCCGCGCCCTCGCCGAAGATCTTCGTCAGGCCTACGAGTCGCATGACGCGATCGCGATGGAGCGGCTCTTCTGCTGGGACGGCGTCGATGCGGCTACCCGCGGTCGTATCCGCTTCGTCATCCTGCAGGAATATGAGCTGCCGGTGGACTCGGTCACGGTGCATCCGCTCACCGCTTTCGATCGGCAGCCCGGCCCGGGCCTCCGCCCGAACCTGACGCCCGCCGGGACTATCGAGGTGACTTTCGCTACCACGGACCGCCTGTCGGCCGCCTATCTGGCCGGCCGCGACGGCTTCCGCCACAAGTTGATCGTCATGCTGCCCGCGAATTGACGCGGATTCTTGACAGCCGCCCCCCGCCTTCCAATTAATCAGACCCTATGGCCGACAAGAACGACAAGCGTCCCGAAAGCGCCCCCGGTAAATTCTACGTGGATTCGCAGTGCATCGATTGCGACCTCTGCCGCGAGACCGCCCCGAAGTCCTTCACCCGCCAGGATGACGGGGGCTACTCCTACGTCTTCGCCCAGCCGACCGACCAGGAGGGCATCGACAAGTGCATGGAAGCCCTCGAAGGCTGCCCGGTCGACGCTATCGGTAAGGACGGCGAATAATCACTCCGCTGATTCCTCCGAAAGCCCCGGCCCGCCGGGGCTTTTTGTTTGGGGGACGCCGCGGCTTCGCCTAGGTTCAGCACATGGGCGTCAAAATCTCCTGCGAATACCTCGGTGACCTGCGCGTCAAAGCCACCCACGGCCCTTCCGGCACCGTGTTGCACACCGACGCGCCGGTCGATAACCATGGCAAGGGCGAGTCGTTCTCGCCGACCGATCTCACCGCGACTTCCCTGGCGGCTTGTATCATGACGATC
>CAINSX010000083.1 GCA_903853185.1 uncultured Opitutia bacterium | reverse complement strand
TCGAGGAGTACCGAGGTCTGATCGAGCTGCGCCTTGGCGAGGGCGAGCTTCGCCTTCGCTTCCTTGGCGGCCATCTGGTAGGAAAGGAGTTCGGCGGCGGAGACCGCGCCGCTGTCCTTGATGCCGGTCCAGCGACGGGCGGCGTCTTCGGCGCGCTCGGCGGAGGCCTCGGCGGCGGAGACCGCGGCCTTCTGGACGGCGTGCTGCGCGCGGAGATCGCGATCGTCGAGCGTGAGGATCGGATCGCCGGCCTTCACCTTATCCCAGACCTTCACGTGGACCTTGGCGACCGTACCGGAGGTGGGCGAGCCGAGTAGCGTGTTCTCAGCGGAGGCCTCGATGAGGCCGGCAGCGGAAATGAGGCCGTCCTTGTCGCGGATGGCAGGCTCATAGGGTGGCGGTTTGATGGGCACCTCGTTCGCGGTGCCGCGGGTGAGCTGCCAGGCGGCGACGGCGCCGGCGAGAGCCAGAGCGAAGAGCAGGATGCGTTTCTTGAACATAAGGGGGAATCAGAGATGGGTGGTGTCGAGGAGCTTCGGGTCATCGACCACACGGCTAATGCGGCCGTCTTCCATCTCAGCGATGCGGTCAGCGAAACGGAAGATGCGATGGTCATGCGTCACGACGACCACGCAGCGTTCGGGCGAACGGGAAAGATCGCGGACCAGCTGCATGATATGGGCGCCGGTATCCTTATCGAGAGCCGAGGTCGGCTCATCGCAGATCAGGAGAGGGGGTTCGTGGACAAGCGCGCGGGCGATGGCGACGCGCTGCTGCTGGCCGCCAGAAAGTGCGTTGGGGCGACCGTCCTCGCGGCCCTTGAGGCCGACCTTATCGATGATCGCGAGTGAACGCGCGTGGGCTTCGTCGTAAGGGCGACCCTGGATCAGGAGCGGCACCATCACGTTCTCGATGACGGACAGCGTCGGGATGAGGTTGAAGGACTGGAAGACGAAGCCGAGGTTCTTACGGCGGAATGAGGTGAGCTCTTCCTGGCCAAGGCCGTCGAGGCGCTGTCCGAAGACCTCCACCGTGCCGGCCTGCGGCGTGAGCGTGCCGGCGATGACGGAGAGGAGGGTCGTCTTCCCGCAGCCTGACGGGCCGACGAGCATGATGAGTTCGCCGCGGCGGGCCTCGAAGTCGGCCTGCTTGAGGGCGACGACCTGGTTGTCCGGCGTGCCGAAGAACATGTCGACGCCAGAGGCGCGGACGGCGACGGTGTGGGCTTGGGCACTCATCCGCGGAAGACGGAAGCGGCATCGACGCGCGACACCTTGATGATGCCGATGATGGCGGAGACGAAACTGATGCCCAACACGAGGGCGAACGTCGCCCAGAGGATCTGCGGGAACATCACGAAAGGAGGCATGCCCTTCTCGATCATCGCTCGGCCGATGGCCTGCGCCATGCCAGCCCCGAGGCCGAAGCCGATGAGTCCAGCGGTGAAGGCCTGCACGAAGAGCATCCGCGCGATGACGCCCATGCCCGCGCCCATCGCCTTGATGGCCGCGAAATATTTCAAATTCTCGAGCACGAATGAATAGAACGTCTGGCCCGAGATCGCGATGCCGACGAAGAGCCCGAGGAGCACCGCCGTACCGAAGGAGAAGGGAATCCCCGTATTGGTCCAGAACCACCAGAAGGTATTACGCGCAAGGCTGCGCTCGCCCCAGTTCCAGATCACCGTGTCGGACGTCCAGGCCTTGAGGCCGGTATCGCGTTCGATGCGCCCGCAGAGCTCGTCTGGCGTCACGCCCTTCTGCGGCTCGACGAGCATGAAGCTCAGCGTGCGGCGCGCGCCGAGCGTGTAGCCCTTGGCGCGGTCGTAGGTCGTATAGACGAACGGGCCTCCGGTGAACGCGCGGCGCACCTTGCAGATGCCGACGATGCGGGCCTGGATGTCGTTGATCTCAAAGGTGTCGCCGACCTTGAGCGGCGTGGAGCGCGGCTTACCGTCGGGCCCGACGCCCATGCGACCCATGAGAGAGGCACCCCATTCGTCGACGATGACCGTATCGGGGAGGCGGAGGTCTTCGATGCGGCCTTGGGTAAGCACGGCCGGAGCGCCGGCGAAGGTATCGGCGTCGATGCCGACGAGCGTGATTAGCTTGAAGTTGCCGTCCTGCATGCGGGCCTGGACGAAGGACGTGTGCAGGGGCGCGGCCCAGGCGACGCCGTCGACGGAGCGGACGCGACCGAGGTCGGTATCGCGGAGCGGCTTGGCGTCGTTGACCTGCTCGACCATCGGGTCGCTGACCCAGACTTGGGCGCGAATGTTGACCATCGGCGTATAGGTCCAGCTCATGATGCCGAAGAAGACCGAACTCTGCTGGGCCATGAGGAGCGCCGAGAACGCCAGGCCACACAGGAGCATCGCCAGCTTGGCGCGGTCTCCGAAGAGCATGTTAAGGGCGAGGCGATACATCAGACGAGTCCTGTGATTGTCTCCCCAACAAGCGTCGGGTCAATGGGAAGTCAAACGGCCCGGACAATGTCCGGGCCGTTGTAACCTGACCGTAGCGTGGCGGCTTACTTGGAAACCGCGACCGCCGGGAGCTTGACGAAGTTCGTTTTGAACCATTCCGGACCCCAGGAGGCGTTGACGGCCCAAGCGGCGACGAGGAGAACGAGCGCGATCGAGAAGCAACGGACGACCTTGGCCTTGTCTTCGCTCTTGGCACCAGCGTGCAGGAGGCCGACCGCGCCGAGGGCAAGGATCGGGTGGAACCAGGAAATCGGGCGAGCCGTCGTGAAGAACGCCGCGAGACCGACGACGAGGTTGATGTCGACGAGCACGGCGACGATGCGCTGGAAGACGGGCTTCGGGCCCTTGACGAGCGCGACGATGATGACGGCGAGGACGAGGACGAGCAGCAGGGAGCCGTAATGTTTATGGGCGATGAAGAGCGGGTTCATGCGGTCACCTTGGTCGGCAGTCGGGCCCGATTCAAGCCATCCTCACGGATTTTACCGGTCCTCAGGGAAGAGCTTACGGAAGAGCCCAGCCGCCAAGGCCGCCCCGACGAACTGAACGGCGATCTCCGCCAAGACGCGCGGCGCGATCTTAGCCAGGAAAAGGGATTCGGTGACGAAAGTCTTGGTGCCGATGAGGCCGTCGAAGAGCGCGGAAAAGACACCGAGGAGCGAAGATGCCAACGAGACCGCCGGGTTCATGGTCGGGTTGAACTCACTGAAGGTCCCGGAGACGCCGAGGACAACCGCCGCGATGGCCAGGCCGAAATAGCTGTTACCGGACGTGAGGCGCGAGGTCCCCACCATCAAGATGACGAAAGCCAAAGCGAAGGTTCCGAGGAGCTCGACGACCGCGGTCGCGCCGAAACCGGCGAAGGCTGACTCACTCAAGGCGTCGACGGCGCCCTTGGCGTGTTCCGAATCATGGCCCAAGAGAAAGCCGGCGACCATAGCGGCGAGGAGGGCCGCGGTGAGCTGCACGCCGACGTAAGACCAGAGGGCACGGGAACTCGAACGGCCGCGCAGACGGAACGCCAACGAGACGGCCGGATTATAGTGAGCGAGCGAGACGGGCGCACCCATGTAGATCAACGCACAAAGTAAGGCGGCGACCGAAAGCGGGTTGGTCGCGACGATGGCGGCCAGGCAAAGGAAGAAGGTCCCGACAGCCTCGATGAGCAGTTTGTTGCGCATGGGTGGAATGTCGTCAGGCAGCGGGCGGTCTCAAGCGTGGAGTCGCTCAGCGCGGCGCGCGCGCGGCGAGCCAGTTCTCGCTGAAGGTCGCGATGTCCTCGTAGTTTGGCAGCCGACGCATCCGGCCACGTACCTCTTTCGCCGCTTCTTCCTGGGCGGCGAAGAGGTCGGTCAGGGTCGCGTGCAAGGGCGTCTTGTTATTCTTATTATCGACGAGCCAGAAACCGACCTGCTCGCCGTCGACGACCTCGTTATTATAATACTGCCAGAACAGGGTCATCACCGGCTTCCAAGTCAGGAACTTGGCGAGGATCTCACGGTTGCGCTGGTCATGCTTCGCACCATCAGCGCCGCACACCTTCCAGGAGAGCCCGAACTCGCCGATGAAGACGCGCTTCGCCGGCAGGCCCGGCTTGGCGACGACCTGCGCGTTGACGTAATCGAGCGTCGCCCGGATCTCCTCAGCCGGGAGCAGCTGGCAGTCGTAGGCGGAGTAGGAGACGAAATCGACGTTCACTTTAGGTAGCACCGCGTTGACGAGGCGCTTGCGGCCGTCCTTCATCGCGTCGCGGACGCGGTTGACCTCGGTATAAGTATAGACGCGGCACTTCGCGTAAGGCACTTCCGCGCGGGCGTCGTCGACGGCCTTCTGGCGGATGCGGAGCCATTCGATCATCGCCGCGACGAGTTCGGGCGAAGCGTCCTTCTTCACATCCTTGTCGGGCAGGAGATACCAGTCCCCTTCCCAATGGCCGAGGAAGAAGGTCTTCCCGGCCGTGTCATAGCGCGTGAGCAGGTCCTTGGTGAAAAGGTAGACGGCGTTGTATTCGCGACGCTTGAGCTCAGGCGTAAACTCCTTCGTCCATTCGTTGGAGGAGCGATACCACAGCACGTAGTGCGTGAAGGGCAGCGCGATGTAAGGCGTCAGCTGCTGGCCGGAGACGGCGTTGATCTTAAGGATGCGAGAGCCCATCGCGCTGATGCCTTTGGCAGCCTCGAGCACCGCCTCGTCCTTGGTGAACTTATACGCCGGTCCGAACGCCTGTGTACCCACGACCTGGGGGAACGCGTCGGGCATCGTCGCCAGCGCCGGTAGCTGGGACATCTCCATGGGGGCGTTGGTGCGGTTCTTCTTCTGGGCCAGCAGCGCGAGCGGAAAAAGCAGAAGGACTCCCAGAAGGAGACGAGGGGTTGAACTCATGGGGTGAACCTCAGGGCGAGGGACTTGAATTGTTCTGTTACGACACCTTTCCTTCAAGCCCGTTCCCACCCAACACCATGATAACCATCAAAACCACCCTCGCCGCTGTGCTTCTCGCCGCCGGCGTCCACGCCCAGCTCGCCGCCGCCCCCGCCAAGGAGGAAGGCCACACGCCCGACCCGGAGCACTCCCGGCTCGTCGCCGCCCGCAAGGCGGCGAACGACCTGCCCGAGGTCATGGCCGTCGAACAGCAGGCCAAAGCCGACCGGGCGATGACCAACAAGGCCTACGCCGAATACAAAGCCGCTCGTAAGCGCTCGACCGACTCGGAGGCAGCCTACCGGAAGGCCTTTGACGCCGCGCTCGCGAAGGTCGACGAAGGCGCGCCGGCCTTACAAGAGAAGGAGCGGGTCGCCTTCCGCGAGCGTATGCTCAAAGCCCGGACGTCCAAGAAGGGGGGCACGAAGAAAACCGGCGCCAAGGCAGATGACGAGGACGACGGGGACGACGAACCGGCGAGCCCGACGAAGTCCTCGAACTGAGGGGCACGGACCCGCCGCAAGGCGGGTCTTTTATTTGGCCAGCGCGGCTTCGAAGGCCGACCAGATATCCTCAACGGGCTCGAGCCCGACCGAGATACGCAAGAGATCGGGGTCGAGTCCAGCGGCCCTAATTCGCGCCCTCCCCTCCTCGTTCGTCACTTCCTCGAAATGCGCGAGCCAGAGAAATGGGGCGGCCAAAGTATAGCGCAGCCCGAAGCTCGGACCCTTCGCGACAGCCAAGCGATCGTAAGCGCGACGCATCTCGCCGCGGAGCTCCAAGGTGATGAGCGCCCCGGCACCAGCGCCCGGACGCAACAAGCGACGATACGCCTCCCCCGTCGGTCCTTGATCCGCCGTGCGCACGCGCGCGACAGACGGATGGGCAGCGAGGCGCCGGGCGATCTCCGCCGCGGTGGTAGAAAGACGGTGGGTGACTTCGGCCATGCGGCCGATTTGCGTCGCAAGGACCGCGACGTCGAGCGCGTGCAGTGGCTCGAGACGGCGGCGGGCGATGGCGAGTAATTCGGCCGCATCGGCACGCGACGGGTGGATGGCGATCATGCCCGCCATGACATCGCCTTCGGAGCCCGCGTATTTCGTCAGGCTGGAGACCACGATGTCCGCAAAGGGTAAGACATCGACGGAGGCGAGCCCGACGCTGCTCGGGTCGAGGAGAAGTTTCGCGCCGTGCTTATCGCAGAGCGCGCGCAAAGCGGGAAGGTCAGCGGTCTCGAGCTGCGGGTTATTCGGGACCTCGGTGAAGACGCCGGCAATCGTTCCCGACGCTAGGAGGCGTTGGACGGAAGCGAGGTCGCGAACGTCGGCGACGAAGTGGTGCTGCGCGTCGCGCGCCTTCTCAAAGAGACGGGTCGAGTCGACGTAAAGCCACCCGAGCTGAATCCAGGCGGTACGCCCGCGCGGACGCTGCACGGCGTCAACGGCAGCGATGCCTGCGTCGACGGCGTTCATGCCGGACGTGGGCACGAGGATATCAGCGGCCGCGACCCCTGTGAGGAACGGAGACAGGGCCGCGCGAATCGACGCGAGCGCCGCGGCGCCATCGATCGGAGCAGCACCATCGAGCCAGCCTTCGGCTTGGCGGGAAGAGATCAGCGTGCCTGTGTGCTGGACCATCTTTGCGAGCCGCAGTGCGGCCTCGCCAGCCGGCGTCGTCACGAGACACCAGTCGCCGACGCGGTCGGCCGAAGTGAGGGGGGCGCCGGCATGCTCGGCGAGGCGGCGGGCGCTCGCCTCGGAGACCAGCGGGAAAAGTTCGCCGGAGCGGCCGAGCCGGCGAGCGGCTTCCTGGGCGGCCCGGGTGACGAGCGCGTTGCGGACAAAGCGGGGGTAGCCGGCACGCAGGAGTTTCCAGACGCGGTCCTCCTTGCGCTCGTAGCTCTCGATGTCCGCGAGCGTCGGCAAGCAGACGACGGTCGCATGCGGCGAATCGGGCACGGTAGCGCCCAGCGCTGGCGAAAGGATTGGCACGATCAGAGACCTTCGGCCGGCTGCTCGTTCTGCAGGATCTGCTCGAGCGACTGGCGGCGGCGGATCAGCGAGAACTTACCATCGCGACGCAGGAGGACTTCCGGCGCCTCGGGGAAGGAATTGTAATTCTTCGTGCTCATCCCAGAGCAATACGCGCCGGCTCCGCCGATGACGCAGAGATCGCCGGCGGTGGCTTCGGGCAGCGTGCGCGCCGCAAGCGTCTCCGGTTCACCGGGCGCGCAGCTGATCAGGTCGCCCGATTCGCAGCAGTGGCCGACGATCACGTAGTCGCGCGTGGCGCCGGTGGCCTTCGCCGGGTAGAGATGCACCGGATGCTGCGAGCCGTAGAGCGAAGGACGCAGGATCTCGGTCATGCCGGAGTCGAGCTTGAGGAATTCGCGAGCGCCCGTGGAGACGATATCCTGGACGCGAGAAAGGACGGCGCCCGCGTTGGCGACGAGGAAGGTGCCCGGCTCGATCTCGAGGCGGAGCTTACGTCCGTCGGCGACGGCGAATTTCTCGAAGGCGACCTTCACCGGCGCGCCGACGACCTGCGGGTCGGTGCCCTTCTCCGCCGCGACGCGCGCGACCTTGTAGCCGCCGCCGAGGTTGAGGGTTTGCACGGTCGGGAAACGGCTGACGAGCGCGAGGCTCGCCGCGGAGACTTCCTGCCACACGACCGGGTCGCTGCCGGAGCCGATATGGGTATGGATGCGAACGACCTTCAGGCCATACTGCTTCACGATGGCCTGAGCCTGGTCGGCCCACTCGTGCCAGATGCCGAAAGAGGAGTCGGGGCCGCCGACGTTGGTCTTGCCCGTACCGCCCGATCCGCGGCCGGGGTTGAAGCGCAGGCCGACCTCATGACCAGAAAGTGCTTTGCCGATCCGTTCCAACTGCAGGAGGGAGCAGGCGTTCACGTGCACGCCCTTATTAAGAAGAGAGGGGAAATCCTCGGGGAGCTCCTGAGATGAGAGCGAGATGCGGTCCGCCGGGACTCCCGCGAACATGGCCCGCCGGACTTCCCAGCCCGAGCTGGCGTCGAAATGCAGACCCTTGTTGGCGAAGACCTTCAGGACCGTGGCGTTAGGGCACGCCTTCATGGCGAACCGGACCGTCACGCCGTAGGCGTTCGGGAACGCCAGCATGGCGTCGGCCTGGGCCTCGAGGGTGGCCTGATCATAGACATAGCAGGGGGTGCCATGGGCCGCGGCGATCTGGCGGGCCGAATCAGGAAGAAGGAAGCGGTGATTTTCCACGGGAGTGTCTCGGGCGGACTGTGTCAGGCCCGCCCTTCCCTTCCAGCCTTTTTGCGGCCGTATGACACCGCTTGCCTCCCCTCCCCTCGCCCCTTGGGATGACCACGGCTTACGCCATCTTATGTCCGCCACCGAGACCATCGTCGCCGCCGCGACACCCGCCGGCCGTTCGGCCCTGGCGATTGTGCGCGTCGACGGACCCCTCGCCGCGGCGATCGCGCACGCCGCGCTCTGCCGGAAGACCCCGCTCACCGAGAAGAGCTCGACGCTCGGCATCTGGCGCAACCAAGCCGGCGAAGCCATCGACCAAGTCGTCGCGGTGCTCTGGCATGCCGGCCGCTCCTTCACCGGCAACGACTCGCTCGAGATCACTTGTCACGGTAACCCGCTGCTCGTGCGCCGTATCACGGAGGATTGCCTCGCCCGCGGCGGACGTCTCGCCGAGCCCGGCGAGTTCACGCGCCGTTCGTATCTCGCCGGACGCATCGACCTCACCCAGGCCGAAGCTGTCGCCGACCTGATCCACGCCAGCTCCGAGCGCGCGCTCGCCTCCGCCCGCCGCATGCTCGCCGGCGAACTCGGCCGGCATGTCGCCCGCTGGACTGACCGTACCCTCCAGATCCTCGCGGAACTCGAGGCCCACATCGATTTCCCCGAAGAAGACCTACCGCCCGAGGACCCGCTTGGCCCTGCGGCCCGCTTGATTGAAATTGCGTCAGAACTTTCTGGATACGCTCGCACCGCGAAGCATGATGGCGCCCTGCGCGCCGGGCTGCGCGTCGCCGTCGTCGGCGCGCCCAACGCGGGTAAGTCGAGCCTGCTCAACGCGCTCGCCGGCGCCGACCGCGCAATCGTGAGCCCCGAAGCCGGCACGACGCGCGACTACCTCGAGGCGCCGGTCGCTGGCCTGCCCCTCGCCGTGACCGCGATCGACACCGCTGGATTGCGCGACGGGGGGTCGGCGCTTGAGAACCTCGGCATGGCGCGCTCGCTCGAGCAGGCGCGGGGAGCGCATCTGCTCCTTCTCGTCGTCGACGCTTCGGCGGAGCCCCCTGCCCTACCCGCGGATCTCGTCGCGTTGCTCGACCCCACCCGCACGCTCGTCATCGCGAACAAGTCGGACCTACCTGTACATCCCGCGCAGAAAAATTTCCTCCCTGAGATCGCGAAGCTTTCCGCCTGCCTCCTGGACGGACGCGACGCCGAAGCGCTCCGCGCGAAGCTCGGTGACTTCCTGATCGCCAAGGAAATCGCCCCAGGCGCCGAAGACCTCGTGGTCAGCGTCCGTCATGCCGAGGCCCTGGCCCGGGCGGCGACCGCCCTTTCCGAAGCCGCCGGCCACCTTAAGGCCCCCATCCAGACCGAGCTCGCGGCCGCCCAAGGCCGGGTCGCCCTAGACGCCCTGGGTGAAATCGTGGGTCGCATCGATAATGAGCGTATGCTGGACAAGCTCTTCGCTTCCTTCTGCATAGGTAAGTGATTCCCTCTGGTGAGGGAGCGCCTATGCGACCTCACAAACAAATCCGCCTCGGGCCTGACCGCCCCTATGACGTCATCGTCTGTGGGGCTGGCCATGCCGGCGTGGAAGCCGCCCTGGCGGCCGCTCGCATGGGGGTCGACGTCCTGCTCCTGACGGGCAACGTGGACACCATCGCCCAGATGAGCTGCAACCCTGCCATCGGGGGCCAAGCCAAGGGGCACATCGTCCGGGAGATCGACGCCCTGGGGGGCGAGATGGGCCTGACCGCTGACGTCACCGGCATCCAGTTCCGCCTCCTCAACTCCTCCAAGGGGCCCGCCGTCCAGGCCCCCCGTGCCCAGTGCGATAAGAAGGCCTACCAGTTCCGGATGAAGCACCTCTGCGAGTTGCAGGATGGCCTCACCATCTTCCAGTCCCAGGTCACCGGGCTCATCTTTAAGAACGGCGCCGTGGTCGGGGTACAGACCAACCTCGATCTCGACTTTCACGCCAAAACCGTGGTCGTCACCACCGGCACTTTCTTGCGCGGCCTGATGCACATCGGGGCGAACAAAACCGAAGGCGGTCGGCTCGGAGACTTTAGTGCTAAGTCATTGTCAGCCAGTTTCTTAGAGGCAGGAATCGAACTCCAAAGACTCAAGACCGGAACCCCTCCGCGCATCCTGGGAAGGTCTATTGATTTCAGCAAATGCGAGGAGCAACCGGGCGATGCCTCCCCCACCCTTTTTGCCTTCCACGATACCCGCAAGCAGACCGATTTGTTCCACGTGGAACAAGCTGGCGAACGCCTCCCTGGATGGACCCCAGGCAGCGACCAGGTCTCCTGTTGGATGACGGAGGCCACCTGTGCCACCGGCAAGATTGTCCAAGAGAACCTTCACCTCTCTCCCCTGTATGGCGGCGAGATCACCGGGGTCGGCCCGCGCTACTGCCCTTCCATTGAGGACAAGTTCGTGAAGTTCTCGGATAAGGATACCCACAAGCTCTACCTGGAGCCTGAAGGTCGAAATACCGACGAATGGTATATCAACGGCCTTTCGACCTCCCTGCCCTTTGCCGTCCAGTTGCAGATGCTGGCTTCGGTCCCAGGACTCGAGAAAGCCGTCATGCTTCGCCCGGCCTATGCCGTGGAATACGATTTCGCACCCCCTACCCAGCTCTACC
>CAINSX010000082.1 GCA_903853185.1 uncultured Opitutia bacterium | reverse complement strand
CAGGTCATGAACGAAGGCCCCGGCCACGTGCCGATGCACATGATCAAGGAGAACATGGACAAGCAGCTCGAGTGGTGCCACGAGGCGCCGTTCTACACGCTCGGCCCCCTCACGACCGATATCGCTCCGGGCTACGACCACATCACGTCCGCCATCGGCGCCGCGATGATCGGCTGGTATGGCACCGCGATGCTCTGCTACGTCACGCCGAAGGAACACCTCGGCCTGCCGAACAAGAATGACGTCCGTGAGGGCGTCATCGCTTACAAGATCGCCGCCCACGCTGCCGACCTCGCCAAGGGCCACCCCGCCGCGCAGATCCGCGACAACGCGCTCTCCAAGGCCCGCTTCGAGTTCCGCTGGCCCGACCAGTTCGCCTTGGCCCTCGATCCCGAGCGAGCCCAGGAATACCACGACGAGACCCTGCCGCAGGAGTCCGCCAAGACCGCGCACTTCTGCTCCATGTGCGGCCCGAACTTCTGCTCCATGCGCATCTCCGACGACATTCGTAAGTTCGCCGACGCCCAAGGCGTCTCCGAAGCCGATGCGCTCGCCAAGGGCATGGAAGAGAAGTCCAAGGAATTCCGCGAAAAGGGCGGTGAGATCTATCAGTAAGCGGTAAGGGGTTCTGCTGGCATGGTGAACTGCTGCGAAGCAGGGTGCCGTGTTGGCGAACGCTCCGCTTGTCCGTCATGGGTACTTCTCCGAAAAATTCCGCCACGGCGTGGTACGACTCGCCGTTGTATTACGACATGGTGTACGCGGACTATACGCCGAAGGAGACACGTTTCATCGAAGGCATCATGAAGAAGCACGGGCCGAAGCTGGATGGGCCGATGCAGGTCTTCGAGCCGGCCTGCGGGTCCGGTCGCCTGCTTGAGTCGCTTTCGGCTCGCGGGCACGTCGTCCATGGCTTCGATCTGAACAAGCACCAGGTCGCCTTCGCCAAGAACCGCCTGAAGGCCAAGGGGCTGAAGGGCAGGGTATGGCGCGATCGCCTGCAGGGTTTCAAGGTGCCGAAGGGCGCCCGTTATGACGTCGCCCACTGCTTCGTCAGCACGTTCAAGTATATCGACACCGAAGCCGGCGCCGTGAGCGCCCTGCGTCGCATGGCCGCAGCCCTGCGTCCGGGTGGCCTGCTTCTGCTCGGCCTGCACCTCACCGATTATAAGAACACGCCCCCCGACCATGAGCGCTGGATCGGTCGCAAGCCCGGCATCCGCGTGGTCAGCGACACCTGGTCCGCCCCGGCCGACCGGAAGTCCCGTACCGAGGCCATGCGCACGCGCATGCGCATCACCGAGAAGGGTAAGACTCGCGTCGAGGAGACCCTTTGGGATTTCCGGACGTATTCGCCGGCTGAGCTGAAGGCCCTGCTGGGCAAGGTGCCGTCGCTGCGCCTCGTCGTCTGCCACGATTTCCACTACGATCTCACGTCCACCCGCAAGATCGACATGGCATACTCGGACGTCCTGTTGGTGCTCCAGAAACAGGCCTAGTTAGCGTTGCCAGCGACGGGTGATTCGGCACTTTGCCTTCACCCCCATGCGCGCCCTTCGCCTGATTTCCTTGTTCGTGGCCATGCAGGCTTCGTCCCTGGTCTCCGCTTTCGACCTCACGCTCAATCCCGTCCTCACGCTCGATCCCGTCAAGCGTACGGTCACAATCGTCCCGGAAAAACCGACCGACGTCATCCGTTACACGCTGAACGGCAAGGATCCTGATTTCTCGGCCGGCGTGTATCTCGCGCCGATCGACCTGCCCGAAGGCGGCACCGTTAAGGCCGCCGCTTTCGAGGGCAATAAGCTGGTCGGTAAAGTCAGCACGTTGCCGATCCAGTTCGACGGTTCGAACGGCCCGAAGAATACCGCACGGGTACCGCTTACGCAGAACCGCGATTGGAAGTCCTACGACTGGGTCGTCCGTCATGACCAGATCCTAGCCCTCAATAAGCCGGGCGCGATGCAGGCCGACGTGGTCTTCATCGGCGACTCCATCACGCATTTCTGGTCGGGCGAACCGAAGGCCAAGCGTGTCGCGGGTAAAGACTCTTGGGAGAAGTGGATCGCTCCCCACCACCCGATCAATCTCGGCTATGGATGGGATCGAACCGAGAACGTCCTCTGGCGCCTGCGTCATGGCGAGGTCGCCGGCCTCAAGCCCAAGGCTTACGTCGTGCTCATCGGCACGAACAATCTTTCGGGTATCAACAATGTGGAGGACACCGTCGAAGGCGTGGCTGAGGTCTGCCGCGAGATCCGTCGCCAGTCCCCGCAGGCTAAAATCCTGTTGCTGGCGATTCTCCCTCGCGGAGCCAAGCCAGACGCTACCCGCCAGCGCGTCACCGACGCCAATAAGCTGCTGAAAGCGCAAGCGCCGCAAGTCGCCGATGCCTTCGTGGATGTGACGGATAAGCTGGTCGAAACTGACGGCAGCATCCTCAAGGAAACCATGGGCGACTACCTGCATCCCACGAACAAGGGATACGAAGTGATGGGCGCCGCGATCGACGCCCAACTCAAGGCCTGGTCGCTCTGAGTGGCTGGGGCCGGCTCAGATCCGCTTCATCACTGACTTCGCGATCCCTTGGATCGTGAGGGAAGAGGTGGGGATGAGGTCCGGGTAATTCTGGTTCTCGGCCTTGAGGTAGACTTTCGAGCCCTGCTTGATCAGGCGCTTGAGGGTCGTCTCGCCGTCGATGAGCGCGGCGACGATGTCGCCATGCTTCGGCACACCGGGTTCGATGATGACCGTGTCGCCATCGTTGATGTCGGCATCGATCATCGAATCGCCGCGCACGCGGAGGGCGAAGGACTCGGGAGCACGACGACGAGAGCTCGGGGCGAGGGGGACCTGCATCGAATCGAGGACGCCGGAAGATTCAGTGTAGTCGGGGAAGCCGGCGGCGATGGAGCCGGCGAACTTGACGCTTTCGAACTGGATGGCGTCGTCGCCGGGGCCTTCGTAACGGATGACCGTCTCGGAGGTGTCGCCAAGGACTTCGGGGACGATCTTATAGGCGCGAGCGGCACCGGGGATGCGCTGGAGGACGCCTTTCCGCTCGAGCGCTTGGAGGTGGCCGAAGACGGCGTTGGTCGAGGCGAAGCGGAACTTGGCCTGGATATCGCGGATGCTTGGCCAGTAGGTGTGCTCGGCGACGTGGGCCTTCATGTAGTCGAGGATGGCCCGCTGCTTCTTGGTCAGTTCTTCCATAGTGAACGCATGTTCTATGAAAACTTGTTCACTGTCAAGTCGTCAGCCCTAAACCCCTTATAATCATCAATAACTGCCGAACTTGGCCTCGAAATCAGCCACGGTGAGTTCCATTCCAGGATAGCAGCGGGCGGCGATGGCCAAGGATTGCTCACGGATGGCCCTAGGTACGCCCCAGAGGGCTTGGCTGATCGATCCGGTGATAGCGGCCAGGGTGTCGGCGTCTCCTCTCACCGAGGCGGCAAAGCGGACCGCGGACTCGAAGTCGGGGGTGCCGACGGCGATGGCCAGGCATTCCGGCACGCAGCCTTGGCAGGTCTCATTATAGGTGTGGGTCTTTCGGATGTGCGTGAGGTCGGGCAGGGGACCGTAGAAGTTTTCGGCGACCGCGCGAACGGCTTCGGGGTTGCGAGTCTTACGCGCCGTCCAAATCGCGGCTGCGACGGCCTTCGCCCCCTTGATGCCCTCGGGGTGAGCGTGCGAAGGTCGGGCGCTGAGTGTCGCATCTTCGAGGACCGTCTCCAGGTCGTCGAACGCCCAAGCCACGGGCGAAACGCGCATGGCCGAGCCGTTGCCGTAGGAATCACGCTCGCCCTGAGCTCCGCCGTAGACCCAGCCGCTGAAGCCTGAGCCGAAGGCGGCGCTGAGCGGCGCGTTGTGGCCGTGCTTCTCGTAATAGCTGATCATCCCGACGAGCCGTGGCTTGTAGTCGCGTTCGCCCTTGAGAATTGTTTCCGCGACCGCCCAGGTCAGCAGCGAGTCGTCGGTCGGGCAGGACTTCGCGGCGAACAGCGGGAACGTGGCGTCGCTATTGCGGCTGAATTCGTGGACCGATCCGATGATGTCGCCGGCGATGGCTCCGAGCATCCCGCCAAATTGCCAGCCGTCGCGAAGGCATCGAACCAAATCGAAAGCCGGAAAGCGTCATAACGGAGTGGCCGTCATGCGGGACATCCGTCATATCGATTTTTTAAACGGCGTACCTGTCTCTTTTTCCGCCCAAGGTTGCGACCTTTGCCCGCTTTCGTTGTCTCTGTCCTATCCCCATGTCCCTCCGTCTTTTCCTGCTGCTTGGCCTCGCCTGGCTTTGCACCGCCTTCGCTGAGGCGCAGGTGACCGCCCCGATCCCTTCGCCCGCCTCTCGTCCGGCCACCGCTCCCGACGCCTGGTATCGCACCTGGGTGCGGGTGGACGATTCCTTCTTCACCAAGCACGAGCGCAACCTGTTCGAGGAATCCGTCGGTGTGAATTTCCGAGAACTTGAAGGCGCGCATGAAGTCTTCGTCAACGGCGTGAAGATCGGCACCGGCGGCGCCTTCGCTCCCAGCTACAAGAGCGCCCGCAAGGAGGTCTTTCGTCATAAGGTCCCTGTGGGTACCCTCAAGAAGGGCGAATGGAACGAGATCATCTTCCACGTCCAGCAGCCTGAAGGGAAGGGCGGCTTCCTTGGCGAAGCGCCGTTCATCATGAACTACTTCATGGAGTGCGTCCTCGAAGGTGCCTGGGAATATTCCGCGACGCCTTTCATCCCCGGTCCGGCGCTCAAGGCCAAGCCGGCTTCCTCTTCTTTCTCCGTGTTCCGTGAGTCTAACCGGGTGCTCGGTCGCGCCGAACAGTTCCACGGCCAGTCGCTTTCGCCGGCCGACGCCTATGCGAAGATGCGTTCGACGCCGGACCTCGCTGTCGATCTGCTGCTGTCGGAACCGCAGATCGCCCAGCCGACGCACTTCAGCTTCGACACCCGCGGCCGCCTCTGGGTGACGCAATATCGCCAATATCCCTATCCCGCGGGCGTCAGTATGATCAGCCGCGATAAATATTACCGGTCCCACTACGACCACGTTCCGCCGGCTCCGCCCAATCATGACCGTGGCGCCGATATCGTCTCGATCCACGAATCGACGAAGCACGACGGGGTCTACGACAAGCACACGGTCTTCCAGGATGGCCTTAATATGGCCAATTCCGCCGTGCGCGCCTACGGAGGCGTCTGGGTGATGAACCCGCCTTACCTGCTGTTCTATCCTGATGCCAACGGCGACGACATTCCGGACGGTCCGCCCGTCGTGCATCTCTCGGGCTTTGGCCTCGAGGACACGCACTCCGTGGGCAATGGCATCATCCTCGGTCCAGATGGCTGGCTCTACGGTGTGCATGGCAGCACTTCTTCCTCTCGCGTCGTGCGTCCAGGCTTTGATTCGGCGGATGCGCCGCCGGTACACTTCGAGGGATGCATGGTCTGGCGCTACCACCCGAAGACCCGCGAGTATGATATCTTCAGCGAAGGCTCGGGTAATCCCTTCGGCCTCGAGTTCGACGGCGACGGTCGCATGTACTCCGGTCACAACGGCGGTAACACCCGCGGCTGGCATTACGTCCAGGGCGGCATCTACCTCAAGCAAGGCGTCGACCCGGGGAAGTTCGGACCCTCGCGCACGCCTTATTCCTTCGGCCAGCTGCCCATCCTGGGCACGCTCACCAAGGTCCCGCGCTTCGCCCATTTCGGCTCTTTCATCGAAGGCACCGCGATGGCTTCGAAGTATCAAGGGCACCTTTTCTCCCTGGATCCGCTCCATAACACCGTCACCGATTCCGAGCGCATCCCGCAGGGTTCCACCTACGTGACGACCGACAAGGGCTTTGCGATGTGGTCGGAGGACGTCTGCTTCCGACCGCTCTATAGCGCCAATGCCCCCGACGGCTCGCTCTTCGTGTCCGACATGTATGAATATTACATCGCGCACGGTCAGCACTACCAGAACCAGATCGATCCCACGACTGGCCGCATGTATCGCCTCCGCGACAAGGACGCCAAGCTCGAGACCGACACGAATCTGGAAGGTAAGACGACCGCCCAGCTCGTGGCGTTGCTCGGGCATCCGAATAAGTTTCATCGCACGGCTTCGTTGCAGCTCTTGGCCGAGCGCCGCGACCCGCAGGCGATCGCCTTGCTCGATGCACAACTCGCGGCCGACAAGGGCAGGGGCGCCCTCGGCTCGCTCTGGGCGCTCTCTCAGGTCGGCGCCCTCACGGACGCTCGCGCCGTCGCCGCGCTGACCCATGCCTATGCCCCGGTCCGTTTCTGGGCCACGCGTTTCCTTGGCGACCGATATGGGGTCAATCGTGGCCTCGGCGTGCCGGGACTGGATGCCAAAGGAGCCCGTGACCTTCCCCGGGATGTCTTTGCGGCCGTCCTCGAGCGTGCTCGGGTCGAGCCCGATGCTGAGGTGCGTTCACAGTTGGCTTCCTCTGCCCGTCGCCTGCCGACGGCCCAGATGCTCAAGCTCGTCACGGTCCTGGCCTCACGGGACGAAGACGTTAACGACGCCTATATTCCGCTGCTTCTTTGGTTCGCCTTGGAATCTCATGTGACGATCGACCGCGACGCGGTGGTCGGCTTCGCCAAGAATCCGGCCGTCTGGGATCGCCCACTCGTCCAGCAACACCTGTTGCCGCGACTCATGCGTCGCTTCGCCACGGAAGGCCGTCGCGCCGACCTGCTGGTCTGCGCCCAGTTGCTGCGCCTCGCACCGACGCCGGCCCACAGCGTGCATCTCATGAAGGGATTCGAGGAAGCCTACCGCGGCCGCGAACTCTCCGGCTTGCCCGACGAACTCCTCCAGGCCATGGCCGCTTCCGGCAAGGCGCCGCTGATCCTCCGTATTCGCCAAGGCGATGCTGCGGCCATCAAGGAATCGCTGGCGCTCATCGCCAACAAGAAAGCCGAAGCCACCGAGCGCCTCAATCAGGTCCGCGTCTTCGGCGAGGTCCGTCAGTCCGAAGCGCTGCCGGTTTTACTGGCAATCGCCGATTCCGCAGAAGTCGCTCCGTTGCGTAAGGCTGCCTTGATCTCGCTGATGTCCTATGGTCAGCCCCAGGTCGGCGCCCAGGCCGTCACGATTGTCGAGAAGAGCGCCGGCGAGATCCGTCTCACCGCGCTGGCCTTGCTTGCCAGTCGTGCCGAATGGTCGCAACAGCTCCTGCAGGCCGTGAAGTCGGGCCGGGTTGGCGCGAACACCGTACCGCGCGACATGGTCGAACGCATGCGTCAGCATGAGCCCAAGCCGGTGCAGTCGTTGCTCGCCGAACTCTACCCGGTCAAGCCGGCCGCCGGCGTCACGGATTTCATCGCCAAGATCGCCGACGTCGAGGCCAAGCTCAAGGCGGGCACGGGTAACCCCTATGCAGGCGAGCCCCTCTTCATGGAGAAGTGCTCGGCCTGCCATAAGCTCTTCTTCAAGGGCGGGCGCATTGGTCCGGAACTCACCGCTTACCAGCGCGATAACCTCGGCACCATGCTGATTAGTATCGTGAATCCCAACGCGGAGATCCGTGAAGGCTTCCAGTATTTCTCCGTCACCACGAACGACGGAAGGTCGCTCAGCGGATTCCTGGTCGAGCGCGACGCCCAGATCCTCGTTCTTCGCGGATTGGAAGGGGAAGACATCACCGTGCGCCAAGCCGATGTGCGTTTTCTCACCCCGATGGGACGCAGCCTTATGCCGGAAGGGTTGCTGGATGGCTTGGAGCCCCAGCAACTCCGGGACCTGTTCGCCTACCTACGCATCTCCCAGCCAATCAGCAAATAGACCAAGTTAGGCTGGAACTTCGGCTCTTTTTGGGTGTTTATTAAGACGTACCCTACACCCTATGAAGCACCTACCTATCCTCAGTCTCCTCGCCCTTGGCTCGGCCTCCGCTTTCGCGGCTTCCGGCCCCGCCAGCCTCTTCGGCAATAATGTCGAACTCAGCTACGTCCAGCTCTCCACCAGCGGCGTCTCCGGTCACCAGAACGGCTGGGATGTCTCCGCCACCGCCTACCTCGGTGCTTCCGATTTCTTTGTCAACGGCCTCACCTCCGTCGGTGGTGACCTTGGCAACGGCTCCGACGCCGCCTCCCTCGGCTACCGCTTCAAGAACGTGGCTTCCCTCGCGGACGTCGCCCTTACCGTTGGCTCCAACGAGACTTACGGCATCTCCCTCCACCGCGCCCTTGGCGCCGGTTTCGGTGCTTGGGCTTCCTATGAGCGCGTGTCTAACGGCCACAACGTCGTCGCTGCCGTGAGCAAGATGCTGACCCATGATCTCTCGCTCGACCTCGGCTACTCTTGGGTTTCGCGTGACGCTCAGGCCAACTCCCATCTCTTGGGCCTCGGTCTTCGCCGCAAGTTCTAAGCCCTAAGCTTACGAACGACGAAAGCCGTCGGCCCTTGCGGGTCGGCGGCTTTTTTCTTTGGTCACATCAACCCCTGCGTGGGGATGACGGGCGCGGGAGCCGCAGGCGCCGCGGCCGGGGCGGCGTCGAGCTTGTCGAGTTGGGTCTTAAGGGCGGACATGGCCTGGTCGCGTAAAGCGATGACTTCGGTTTCCAGCGCCGCGCGCTGTTCGTCGGTCTGTGCGTTGCGGAAGGCTTCACCGATTTCTCGTCCGCGCTTGAGGATTTCCTGCGAGGAGGGGTCCAGCATGCCGTTGCGGATCGCCTGACCGAGTTTCTTTTCATCCCCGCCGGCGAGGTCCATCGCGATTTTCCGGGTCTCCTCCCCGAAGGCCTTATAGCGGGCCTTCGTGGCCTCGTCCATCGGCGGACGCTTCGCCTGTGTCGGCACAGCCGGCTTAGCCGTGACGACCGGGGCGGGCTTAGGGGTCGGAGCTGCGACGACGGGTTGCTCGACCTTGGTAGGCCATGCCGCCGGAGAGGGGCTCGTGAGGCGGGCGATGAGGAAGCCGATCGCCACGCAGAAGGCGATGGTGATGAGCAGCGAGGTTTTCTTCATGGCGCAGGTTAAGCAGCCATGGTCGCGTCTGGCGAACGCGTAATCGCCCTTAGCGGACCAGGCAGGGCTTCTTCGGGTCGAACTTCCAGCCGGGGATCAGGAACTGCATCGCCGCGGCGTCGTCGCGCGAACCAGAGGGCAGCTTGAGATAGAGCTGGTGGGCGGCTTCGAGCTGGGCCGGGTCGATCTCGACGCCGAGGCCTGGCTTCTGCGGAACGGCGATCTTGCCGCCCTTGATGAGCAACGGCTCCTTGGTGAGGCGCTGGCCTTCCTGCCAAATCCAATGCGTGTCCATCGCGGTGACGTCGCCCGGGGCGGCGGCGCCGACGTGCGTGAACATCGCGAGGGAGATATCGAAGTGGTTGTTCGAATGCGAACCCCAGGTGAGGCCGCGTTCCTGGCAGACCTGCGCGACTTCGACCGAGCCCTGCATCGTCCAGAAGTGCGGGTCGGCGAGCGGGATGTCGACGGCCTGCAGTTTCAGGGCGTGGTCGAGCTGGCGCCAATCGGTGGCGACCATGTTGGTGGCGGTGCGCAGGCCGGTGGCCTTCTTGAACTCCGCCATGATCTCACGGCCGGAGAAGCCGGCTTCGGCGCCACAGGGGTCTTCGGCGTAGGCGAGCACGCCTTTCAAGTTCTGGCAGACTTCGATTGCTTCCATGAGGAGCCAGGCGCCGTTGGGGTCGAGCGTGATGCGGGCCTTCGGGAAACGGGCAGCGAGGGCACGGACGGCCTCGATCTCGCGGGCGGCGCTGAGCACACCGCCCTTGAGCTTGAAGTCCTGGAAGCCGAAACGTTCCTGGGCGGCTTCAGCCTGACGAACGATGCTTTCGGGAGTGAGGGCTTCATCGTTACGTAGGCGATGCCAGGCATGCGCCGAGCCGCTTTCGTCGCGGTAGCCCAAGGTGGTCTTGCGGCGGTCGCCGATGAAGAAGAGGTAGCCCAGCATTTCGACTTCGGTGCGTTGCTGGCCTTTGCCCAGGAGCGCGGCGACGGGCTTCGACTGGAACTGGCCGAGGAGGTCGAGGAGAGCGGATTCGATCGCGGTCACGGCGTGGATCGTCACGCGCAGGTCGAACGTCTGGAGGCCGCGGCCGCCGGCATCACGATCCGAGAAGGCCGCACTGACGGCGGCGAGGAGCTTTTCGTAATCAGCGATCTCCTTGCCGATGAGCAGCGGCGCGGAATCCTCAACCGTCTGGCGGATCTTCTCGCCACCCGGAACTTCCCCGAGGCCGGTACGGCCGGAACTGTCGGTGATCAGGACGATGTTGCGCGTGAAGAAGGGCCCGTGCGCTCCGCTCAGGTTGAGCAGCATGCTGTCGTGGCCGGCGACCGGTACGACACGGATGGATTGGATCAGAGGAGACGACATTACAAAAGGGGTAGGGGTGGGGGTAGGGGTAGGCTCAAGCCTTGGGTTTGGTGCGGGCGAGGAAGACGAGGCCAGCGGCGAGGATCGAGCTGACGGCCAGGCCGTAGAGGCCGCCTTGAATCGACCCAGTATGTTCCTTGAGCCAGCCGAAGGTATAGGGAGCCACGAACCCGCCGAGGTTCCCCAAGGAGTTGATCAAGGCGATGACAGCGGCGGCGATACGCGCATCAAGGTAACCCTGCGGAATCGGCCAGAAGAGCGAAGAGGCGGATTTGAAACCCAGCGCGGCGAAGCAGATGGCCACGAATGCGAAGATCGGGCCGCCGGTGGTGGCGAGGAGCATCCCGAGTCCCGCGATGAGCAACGCGCCCGAGACCCAGGCCTGCTGGTTCTTGACGCGGGCGGCGCCCGCGGCGGCGAGATACATGCCCGCGATGGAGATCAGCCATGGCAGGGAGTTGAGGCAACCAACCTGCATGTCGGACAGCTTACCCATCGAACGGATGATCGTGGGCAGCCAGAAGGTCGCCGCGTAGATGGTTAGCTGGATGGCGAAGTAGACGACGCAGAACAGGATGATCTGTGGGTCTCCGAGCAGGCGCCAGACGCTGGGGCGGTCGGAGCGGTTTGCTGCCTCGGACTCGGCTTCGAGGGTCGAGGTCAGGGCCTGGCGTTCACCGTCCTGCAGCCATCGGGCCTCCTGCGGCAGGGAATCGAGCCAGCGCCAGGTGAAGATCGCGAGGACGACCGAGAAGGCGCCTTCGGCGAAGATCATGAATTGCCAGCCTTTGAGTCCGTAAGGCTGGAACTGCAGGAGATAGCCGGAGAGCGGCCCGGAGATGACGGAAGCGATGGCGGAGCCGCTCAGAAAGATTGCGATGGCCTTACCGCGGTCCGCCGAGGGCAGCCAGCGGGTGAGGTAATAGATGACGCCCGGGAAGAAACCCGCTTCGGCCGCGCCGAGCAGGAAACGCAACCAGTAGAACTCGTGGGCGGTCGTCACAAATGCCATGCAGGCCGCCACGGCGCCCCAGAGCAGGGCGATGATGGCGAGCCAGCGACGCGCACCGATGCGCTGGAGGATGAGGTTGGAGGGGACTTCGAAGACCGCGTAGCCGATGAAGAAAAGACCGGCGCCGAAGCCGAAGGCTTCATCGTTGAGGCCGAGGTCCGTGTGCAGGTGCTCCTTGATGAAGCTGATGTTTACCCGGTCGACGTAGTTCACGATGAACATCACGACGAAGAGCGGCAGTACGCGCCACTTGACCTTCGAGACCGCGGACTGGAGCTCGTTAGCTGACATATCGGCTTACTTGACGCCGGCTTTCGCGATGAGGGCGGCGAGCTGCTCGACTTCGGCCGGCTTGAGGTCGGTCAGCGGGGCGCGCACGGGCCCCGCACCGTGGCCGACGATCGTGGCGCCGGCCTTGATGATGCTGACGGCGTAGCCGGCGCTCTTGTTGCGGATCTCGAGGTAAGGAAGGAAGAAGGTGTCGAGCAGGCGATTCTGCGTGGCGTGGTCGTCCTTCGCGACGGCGTGGTAGAAGTCCATCGCGGCCTGCGGGATGAAGTTGAACACGGCAGACGAGTAGACCGGGACGCCCATGGCCTTGTAGGCGGCGGCGTAGACTTCCGCGGTGGGTAGGCCGCCGAGGTAGCTGAAGCGATCCCCCATGCGACGGCGGACGGAGACCATCAGCTCGATATCACCGAAGCCATCCTTGTAACCGATGAGGTTCGGGTTGTTGGCGGCGAGCTTCTCGAGGTGGTGCGGCAGCAGGCGGCAGACGTTGCGGTTGTAGACGACGACGCCGATCTTCACCGACTTGCAGACCTGGTCGACGTGCTCGGCGACGCCGTCCTGGTTGGTCTCGGTCAGATAATGCGGCAGCAGCAGGATACCTTTGGCGCCGAGGCGTTCGGCTTCCTGGGCGTATTGGATCGCCACGCGGGTCGGGCCACCGGCGCCGGCGAGGATCGGCACGAGGCCATCGCAGGTATCGACTGCGGTCTTGATGACGTCCGAATATTCCTTGGGCTCCAGGGAGAAGAATTCACCCGTGCCGCCGGCGGCGAAGAGCGCGGTGGCTCCGTAGGGAGCGAGCCACTGCAGGCGCTTGGCGTAGCTGGGGGCGGCGAAGTCGCCGTTCGCCTTGAAGTCGGTGATCGGGAAGGAGAGCAGGCCGGACGAGAGGATCTTCTGGAGTTCGAGAGGGGACATGGGACTAAAGAGGGATAGGGGTAGGGGTGTCAGAGCGCAGGATTCGAGCGGGAGCCGTTGACGAGGCGGGAGAGGCCGAGGGGGTTGGCGTTCTGTAGTTCGGCGGGCAGGGCGGCGTCCGGATAGTTCTGGAAGCAGACGAGGCGCGTGAAGCGATAGATGGCGTTGGAGCCGACCGAAGTCGTGCGACCGTCAGACAGCGACGGATACGGTCCGCCGTGCACGATGGCGTGCGAGACTTCCACGCCGGTGGGGAAGCCATTGACGACCACGCGGCCGGCGATGGCCTCGAGGCGGGCGATGAGCACGGCGTGCTGGGCGAGCTCGGCGTCGGTGCCGTGGATGGTCGCGGTGAGGTTGCCGTGCAGCGCGCCGAGGACGGCGTCGACTTCGCGTTGGTCGGCGCACCAGATGACAAGCGAACTCGGTCCGAAGATTTCTTCCTGCAGCGAGATGTCGGCGACGAAGGTCTTGGCGTCGGTCGCGAAGAGGGTGGCAACGGCGCGGTTAGGCTGTCCGCTGGACTTGCCTTGGGCGACGACTTTGACGCCCGTCTGGGCGGCGCGGGCGGTTAGGCCCTTCTGGTAGGCCTGATGGATGCCGGCGGTGAGCATCACGCCATCGGCACAATCGGTGAAGAGGGCGGTGAGTTTGTTGATGAATGCTTCCGCTGCGGCGGAGCGCGTCAGGACGATCAGGCCGGGCTGGGTGCAGAACTGGCCGACGCCGAGCGTGCACGAGCCGAGCAGGCCGGTGGCGATGGCTTCGCCGCGGGCGGCGAGGGCGCCTTCGAGTAGGACGACGGGATTGACGCTGCTCATCTCGGCGTATACCGGGATCGGGGTCGGACGGGCGGCAGCGGAATCCATGAGGGCGCGGCCGCCGACGCGAGAGCCGGTGAAGCCAATGGCACGCAGGGCGGGGTGCTTGGCCACCTGCTGGCCGATGACGCGTCCTTCGCCCATCAGGAGGGAGAACGTGCCTTCTGGGAGGCCGTTAGACTTCACGGCTTCGACAATCAATCCGCCCATGATCTCAGCGGTGCCGATGTGCGCATGGTGGCCCATCACGATGACCGGGCAGCCCGCGGCGAAGGCGGAGGCGGTGTCGCCACCGGCGACGGAGTAGGCGAAGGGGAAGTTGCTCGCACAGAAGACGGCGACGGGTCCGATCGGACGGAGCAGCGAACGGTGATCAGGCTTCGGGAGAGGCTTGCGGTCGGGATTAGCCGTCTCGATGCGCGCATCGATCCAGTCACCTTTTTCGACCAGATCGGCGAAGAGGCGCAGCTGGCCCATCGTGCGGCCGATCTCACCTTGGCAGCGAGCTTCGGGCAGGCCGGTTTCCTGGGTGGCGCGGGCGACGAGGGAAGGCGTGGCCGCTTCGATGCGGGTGGCGATGTCGCGGAGGAAGGCAGCCTTCTGCTTGCCCGAAAGCGCGGCGAGGGCAGGGGTGGCCTGAGCGGCCAAGGCGCAGGCCTTGTCGGCCTCGGCGGCCGTGGCCGGGAAGAAGTCCGGCTCAAGGGCGGTCGCCGTGGCAGGATTGATCGCACGGTAGGCGGCCGCGGTGGACTGGCCGCGTGCGAAACCGATGAAAGAGTGGCCGAGGAGAGACGACATGGAGAGAGGGGGGTAGGGTTAGGGGAGCCCGGCTCCGGAGGCAAACAAGATAGCCCATGGGTTCGGGTTGCGGGCGGTGGAAACCGGGCAAGGATGCCCAGACCCCTGCCATGCGCTTACTCGTTCTTTCCGGACTGATGCTTTCGTTGATGCTACCTGCCGCCGAGCGGCCGAACATCATCGTGATCCTGGCCGACGACCAAGGCTTCGGCGACTTCGGGGCCAACAATCCGCAGAGCAAGATCGCGACGCCGAATCTGGATGCCTTGGCCAAGGGCGGCCTCCGCCTTACCGACGGACATACCTCTTCAGGCGTCTGCACGCCGACCCGCTACAGTCTGCTCACGGGTCGCTACCACTGGCGTACGCGGCTCCAGTCTGGCGTCCTTGGCGGTTTCTCTCCGCCGCTCATCGCGAAAGACCGGCTGACCATCGCCGGCCTGCTCAAGCAGCAGGGCTACGCGACGGGCTGTTTTGGTAAATGGCACCTCGGCATGAGTTTCCCGATTGCGGGCGGCGGTTTTGCGGAT